>JAOTYS010000620.1 GCA_029861795.1 Gammaproteobacteria bacterium
AACAGCATCGACTACTATTGCGCAATGTGATCGATACCGATCCCAATTTGATTTTCGTGAAGGACTCAAAGGGTCGCTATACCTTAGTCAATAAGGCGATGGCCGATCTTTATGGCACTACAGTCAAACAATTGATCGGCAAGACGGACCACGATCTGAAGCAGAGTGGGGAAGGGCAAGAGCATTTTGAGAAGGGAGATCAGGAGGTTTTGAGCGCGATGCAGCAAATGGTAATGCTGGAAGAGAGCCTCACGAGTAAAGACGGCGGCACGAAATGGTTTCAAACCGTCAAGCGACCGCTCATGGGTGCCACAGGAAAAACTGATCAGGTGCTCGGCATCGCAGTAGATGTTACTCAGCGGCGCGAAGCAGAGAATGCCATGCGCGAAAGCGAGTCTCGCTTCAAGGACTTCGCGGAGACAGCCGCAGATTGGTTTTGGGAAATTGGGCCGGATTTTCGATTTACCTATATAGCTGGTCGCTATGAGGAAGTGACGGGGCTGACCGCGGAGGAGATTGTCGGCTTGTCACACCGCGAATTGTTCAAGGCGCGTGTGGTGAATCCTGGGCGGTTGGAGCAATACCAGCAGAGCATAGAGGCGCAGCAATCCTTTGCACCCATAGAGTACGAATGGATACGCCCGGACGGAACCACAAGAATGATTCGCAGTAGCTGCAAACCAGTATTCGATAACGACGGTGCGTTTCTGGGGTATCGGGGCACGGCCCGAGATGTGACTGATGCATATCGTTTGTCCAGACAGCTCAGCTATCAGGCGAGTCATGACATGCTGACGGGCTTGGTCAATCGGCGCGACTTTGAGCGGCGGCTTGAACGCGTGTTGAAGACCGCGCGTACAGAGGGAGCCGAACATGCGTTGTGTTATCTCGATCTGGACCAATTCAAAGTTATCAACGATACCTGTGGACACGTGGCGGGAGACGAACTGTTGCGTCAGCTCGGTAGACTGTTGCCGGATCGCGTGAGGAAACGTGACACACTAGCACGACTTGGAGGCGATGAATTCGGAGTTCTGATGGAACGCTGCTCGCTGGGTCACGCTATGCGGGTTGCCAATGATTTGAAACAAGCCGTGCAGGAATATGGTTTCGTCTGGGAAGGCAAGCACTTCAACATAGGTGTAAGTATTGGACTGGTGCCAATTACATCGACAAGCACCAGCATCACCGAGGTGCTGAGAGAGGCAGATGCGGCGTGCTACGCGGCAAAGCGTGAGGGCCGCAACCGAGTGCATGTGTATCGCAAAGGTGATCCTGCGCTCACTCAACACCACGGAGAGATGCAATGGATACTGCAGCTAAATCAAGCGTTGGAGAACGATGGATTCTTCCTGTGTCGCCAGCCAATCATGGCAATGGACCAGAACATAGTGGACGGAGAGCACTATGAGCTGTTATTGCGTCTGCGAACTAGTACGGGCGAGCGCATGCCGCCGGGCGCATTCCTGCCAGCGGCCGAGCGCTATGACCTTGCGCCACGACTTGACCGGTGGGTGGTAAGAACGGCTCTGTCATGGTTTGCAGAACATCCTGATGAGCTTGCGCGGCTAGGCTCATGCTCCATTAACCTCTGTGGCCAATCCACCGCGGACGAAGAGTTCTTGGATTATGTCAAGCGGCAGCTCGACCAGAACGAAATTCCGCCCGAAAAGGTGTGTTTCGAAGTGACGGAAATGGCGGCGATCGCCAACTTAGCGACGGTCACAAAGTTCATGACGGGACTTAAGGAGAGAGGTTGTCAGTTCGCGCTGGACGACTTTGGCAGCGGTTTGTCTTCGTTTGCGTATCTGAGGAGCTTGCCGGTGGATTATCTGAAGATCGATGGCACCTTCGTGCAGAAGATCGCCGAAGATCAAATTTCACTCGCCATCGTGCGCTCGATCAACGACATCGGCAAGGTGATGGGCAAGAAGACCATTGCTGAGCATGTTGAGAATGATCAGATATATGGAACGCTCAAGGCAGTGGGTGTGGACTATGTGCAGGGCTATCTATTAGGTAGACCACAGGAACTCGACAGCGTTCAGCAGTTACCACCCCAGTCGGCGAATGTGGTGAGGTTGTCTAGCTGAACCATTCGCATCGGCGTGAAACTGAGGTCACCAGGCGACTGTGCGATCTGACATTTCTTGCACTCTCGCCGTCCTGATATTTGCCTAGTCTTCCAATACGAATGTCACTTTGAGTCTCACTCTGATGCTGACGGTGTTGTTGTCCTCAGAATCATAAACGGGAGAAACGGCAAAGCGAAAGGCTGAGAGACCCCAGATCCCATTCCAAATTCCAGGTACACTAACCCTATTACGTCCGGTTCCGCGTAGGTCATTTCATGGCACGCTGGGGATGCCGCCGACTGCCTGGAGAGAAGATGGTCCGCCCCCTCAACTTTTTGCAAGTAACGACCTTCTATCCACCGTATAGTTTTGGTGGAGACGGGATCTCGGTTCAAAGGTTATGCCACTTGCTCGGCGATGCTGGCCACGACGTTGACGTCGTCCACTGTATCGACTCGTATCGCGCGCTGAGTTCGGCCGCACCGCGCATGCAATCGACAGGGCATGAGCGCGTCACGGTCCACGGGCTGCTTTCCGGATACGGTCGGATATCCCCCTTGTTGACGCAGCAGACCGGTCTGCCGATTTTAAAACGCCGGCGCCTTCGCGAGATTCTCTTGTCGAAGCCTTACGACGTCGTTCATTTTCATAATGTTTCGCTCATCGGTCCCGCCGTGTTGAAGATGGCGGCTAAGTTGTCCAATGC
>JAOTYS010000621.1 GCA_029861795.1 Gammaproteobacteria bacterium
ATAAATAATGTGCGCGACTAACGGTATGTGCCTCGGCACGCTCGTCGGTTTTGCCATATCTCGAGCCTGGGCAGCAGCCGCCTCACGATCGCTCTTTGTCAATAGCCCCAGCTCTTAGCAAGTCCAGTTCGCAGAGATTGTTCGATCATCTATAGGATACCTTAAATCGTCCTCGAGCAGTCGTTCCATCAATCTGACAGACTTGCTCCAGCTGTGACTATTCACGACAGTCTGCCGCAGTACCTCGCCTAGCCCTATTATCATCGGCGGTCAGGCGCTCACACTGGTTTTTAAAGTGTCTCGCCACGTCCCGCTTATAACGCAGCGATTGACTATGTTCGCGCTGATACAACCAACTAATGGGTCACTTTTTTCTCACTATATTGTCGTCATTTGTCAGAATCGACGAGTGTTCTGGGTTATGGGCCACCCTACTGGTGGCCAAGTTATAGAGAGTTCAGCGCCTTGAGTTCCGTTTGCATGATGCGATCTATCGAAGGTCTTCTGTCATCTTACGAGGTGCTTACGTATTATGGGTCCAAGTGTCTTGCCGAGCCGGTAAGGTACGCAGGTCGACCATATAGTGGCGAAATTGCTCATCAGTCGGGACGATGAATCGAAGGTTACAACCCTGCGTCTATCACCCCCGGTCGTTAAGAGATAGTACCCATGGTCCCGGATTGTGCAGCCCCATTTCTCTTTATAACGTAGTTGTCCTTCATACCTTACACTACCGAAGTCGAAGTATTGATAGCCTTCTTCGTGCGCCCATTTGACGAACTCCCAATGCAAAAGGTCGTTTGGTCTGTATTGCCAATAGGCTGGATCTGAGACTGTATTTACAATGTTTACGCGCTGTCCGCAGGTGAAACCCAAAAGACCTGCAATCGCTTTCCCTTTTCTTAGCGCCCAGAATATCTTCATCTTGTCCGGAAAATACCGGTAGCATCGAATATAGTATTTGACACTATGAGGTGGAATACCCAGTCGTTTCATTGACTGAAGATAAAGCGGGAAAAAGAGTTCGGCAATTATCTGTTCGTCACACCGTTGTTCAACAATCACGCCGGAATGTTGTGCCTTATTGACAGCCTTACGGACTTGGTACTGAACAACGCTTTTCCATATTTGCTCCACCGGTTGATTGAGTTCAAGGTATGCATGCTTGTGTGGGTTCCGCAAAGCGAAGTATTTAGCACAGTATTCGTGTGCCACGGCGTTGCAGCCGTGCATTTCGATGCATGGTATTTTATATTGAGCTAGGAAACTTGTTAGAAGTTGGATGATTTCTCCGATCTCGTCGCTGGTTAGGGTAGGTGCCAACAATAGGCCACCGTACTCCGAGAAAGGTTGGCTTACCAATTTGCGTCCAAAAAAAGAGCTTCTTACATAAACAGCAGGAAGGACGCCAACCACGTCTTCGTCCTTCAGAAAACAGAAATGCTTGGGCTGAAATCCATAGATTTCAGTTGCATAGCCATAGTGATAGAGGTGGCAGTATCTAGATTCAGCGTTATTTTGGACGAAGCCGTCCCACTTTTCTGCTGCAGAATAATTATCATTTAGAACGATCATACTTCATCCACACCTTTCGAACTTGCAGCAAGCAACTTAGTTTTACCGTTACATCATCGCATGTCACGGACTACACACAACCTGGAATCTACCTTGATCGGTGGACACCCAGGGAGCCATGTTGTTGTCCCATTAACTCGTCGTCGACATGCTGGTACTGTCGCACCATACTCTCTAGGCTGAATTCACGTTCCACCCTCTCTCGAGCCATACGGCCGTGATGGCAACATCTTTCCGCCGAATTCGAAATCGGAATACTCCGTGAGGCAGATAATTGCGTGGCGGTAATGATCCGGAGGCATGCGGTTGACAATGTTAACCAGACCGTTTTGCAGTCCACCGACGTCGAATTGGTAGACAATGTAGTCCACTAATGGTAGTACCCGGGCGTGTGTGTGAACTCGGTGACCCCTGTCTCAGCATCCTCTGGATCGGGCGCGCTTTTGCGGGTAGCCGTGCCATCTATATTCGGCGAGTTTCGCTCACGAGGTTTTCGCTATTATCATTGGTAGCTAGTGGGTTCGAATCGCCCTCCAACAGTTTTTCCAGCCATCTTAAGTTTTCGTCCCAGTTGTAATGGTCAAGCACCCATTGCCGTACTGCTTTACCCAAAACAAAGGATTGAGTGGCATTCAGTTGTTCGATGGCTCGTTCCATCAAGTCGGCAGGCCCGTCTGCAACGAGATGTTCTAATGCAGGACATAGATCAATGCCCGCCATCGCTTGCCTCGTCGCTATGACAGGTTTGGCCATGGCCATCGCTTCGAGTACCTTGTTTTGCACGCCTTGAGCAATGCGCAGAGGTGCTACGGCGGCGCAGGCGTGTGCCAGGTAGGGACGAACGTCAGGCACTCTGCCCGTGACCCGTACACCGGGCTGCCGTGCTAAGTTTCGGACAGCCTGAACTGGGCGCGCACCGGTTATGTAAAAGCGCGCAGCGGGAAGGTGCTTATGGACAGCCGAAAAAACCTCTGTGGCAAACCAACATACTGCATCCACGTTGGGCCAGTAATCCATAGCACCGGTGAAGACCAACACCTTGTCGTGGATGGGATATGGGTTCGAGTACCGTCGAGCGGGAGAAAAGTAATTTGTATCAACACCGTTGTTTATATAGGTGATCCGATTTGTCGACTCCGGTGCCAATGTCTTGAAAAGTTCCGCTTCTGCTCGAGAGACAAAAATACTCGCGCTGAACTTCGA
>JAOTYS010000134.1 GCA_029861795.1 Gammaproteobacteria bacterium
GTTTCAATGATTTACTGGATGCCGGATAACGCCTCCGGCGTTTCCGGCATGACGATAGTGAGTTTATGCGACAGCAGTGGATTCAGTTAGCACGCAAAACGCGTCGCGTGCTATCAACAATTCTTCATTTGTGGGGATGACATAAGCCTTCAGTGTGGCTCCGTCAACAGTAATCTCACTCGAATTACCGGAAACCGCGCTGTTCTTCGCCTCGTCCAGCAAGATCCCGAGGCACTCAAGTCCAGTACAAATACGACTGCGTATCGGCGCGGAGTTCTGACCTATACCACCGCTGAACACGACGGCCTCTGCTCCACCCATCTCAGCTAGGTACGCACCAATGTAGTGTCCAACCCGTCGACAAAACATGTCAATTGCCAATCGTGCGCGGCGATCTCCACTCTCGGCCTCTTCCTCTAACAAGTCCCGCATGTCGCCAGTGAGCCCTGAAACACCTAGCAATCCAGACTGCTTATTCAAAAGCGTGTCGACTTCAGATACGTTCATGCCTTCCTTAAGCATGAGATATTCGATTAACGAGGGATCAATATCACCACAGCGTGTGCCCATCAACAGACCCTCGAGCGGCGTGAATCCCATGGATGTATTGAATGATTTTCCGTTTTTGATGGAGCATGCGGAACAACCATTCCCAAGATGCAACGTAATAATATTCACTTCATTCGCGCTGCGGCCTTGCATCAAGCTGTATCGCAACAAGAGATAACGATGAGATGTTCCATGAAATCCGTAGCGTCGGATTTTGTGTCGCCGGTAAAGCTGATAAGGAATACCATAGAGATAAGAAGTCTCCGGCATAGTCGAGTGGAATGAGGTGTCGAACACCGCCACTTGGGGTACACCTTCTCCCACCAATTCGGTGGCCGCGCGAATCCCCTTTAAGTTCGCTGGATTATGCAGAGGAGCGAGTTCCATGCAATCTTCAATACCTTCAACCACATCGTCATCGATAATCACAGGCTCACGGAATCTCTCACCACCATGGACAACACGATTACCTATTGCATGAACGTCGGACAACGAATCGATACCGTCAATCTTCGCAGCCCGGGAAATCAGCCATCGTAGGATATAGTCGATCGCCCCGCGGTGATCGCGTATGGGCTCGGCATATCTTTCCTTCGATTGCCCGTCAACCATTAATGTGATCAATGCTTGACCACCGATTCTCTCAATCACTCCGCTGGCGAGACAGCGTTCGGCATTGGCGTTTATGAGCTTATGATCCGTTTCGATAAGCTGAAACTTCGCAGTTGAAGATCCACAGTTGAGAACGAGCACATTCATGAACAATCTCCGTGGCTTGTGTGGGATCGCAGACAATAAGCTGCCCGCACTGCTTGCAGCCGGTCGCCGCATATCACGAACTGATTCAAGTCTGAGCCAGGACTAAAACGGTGGTAGCCACGATGTCCTCTACGCTGGCACCGCGTGACAAATCGCTAATAGGTTTCGCGAACCCCTGTAGCACCGGACCAATGGCTTTTGCCCCCGCCATATACTGCGTGAGCTTATACGCGATATTGGCAGCGTCCAAATCTGGGAAGATCAGCGTATTGGCGCGACCCGCCACCTGACTTTCGCCCTTCACTTTCTTCGCGGCAACCTGTTGCACCAAAGCACTGTCGGCTTGAAATTCCCCGTCGATCGCAAGCTGGGGCGCTCGCTCCTTGGCAATCGCCAGCGCTCGGACCACCTTGTCCACGCGAGCATGTTGAGCGCTTCCCTTAGTGGAAAAAGACAGCATCGCGACCCGGGGCTCTTCATCCAATAACTTCTGCGCGCTTGCCGCTGATGCCAAGGCGACGTCCGCCAGTTGTTCCGCATCGGGGTCGACGTTAACTGCGCAATCGGCGTAAACGAAGACCTTGTTCGCCTGACCCTCAAAATCAGGCACCACCATCAAAAAAAAACTGGATGGAGTCCTGATGCCTTCGGCAAGACCCACGGCAAGTAACCCAGCCTCAATCACCTTCGACGTGGGGTTAACCACGCCTGCGAGCATCACATCGGCATCCCCACGCTTCACCATCATGCCGGCATGGAACAAAGGTTTAGACACCAGACGACGTGCGACCTTGATATCAGTGTTTGGTCGTGCCGTTACGTATTGCTCAGCATACGCCTCAAGCTTCTCCGACGTCCTTGGATTGACGATGCTTATACCATCCAGCGTTGTGTCCGCTGCACCCGCCGTCCGCTCCAACATGTCTGGCTGTCCTAGCAACACCGGACGTGCGATGCCTTCATCCAATAGATAACGCGCCGCGCGAATAATTCGCTCGTCCTCGCCCTCAGGCAGCACTATGGTCTTCTCACGCTGCCTAGCGGCTGCAATAAATCTCTCAATGAGATCCATGGAAAGTTTAATATTCGAAAAGCCGGGAGATTATACAAACCCAGATCAACAACTCGGCGGCTTAGATCATGCTGGTAGCGGAAAGACGAATAGGAAGATAGCATGTAGCGCAGGGTTGGCGCCGGCTTTCGGTTCGGCTATTCCCCGTCAAATACTACTGCAACACGTCGATTATGTTTGCCCTTCTTCTCTATCTTAGCCACACGCACTGGACCGATCTCGCCGGTCGAAGCGATATGGGTGCCGCCGCACGGTTGAAGATCGACTTGATCGAACTCGACAAGACGCACCCGTCCCGCGCCGCGCGGTGGTTTCACTGACATGGTGCGCACAAGATCAGGTTGCGCATCGAGCTCCTCGTCCGCAATCCAACGCATGCGCATGGAATGGTTCTCACTAATCAACCGATTCAACTCCGCCGTTACCTGATCTTTGTCCAAAGTTTCCTGCATATCGAAATCAAGTCGACCACGGCCATCAGTGATCTGGCCTCCGGTCACACCATAAGGAATCACGGCACAGAGTAAATGCATACAACTATGCATACGCATCAAACGGTGGCGCCGATCCCAGTCGATTACCGCCGTTACCGTCTCTCCGACTTCGGGGAGCACCGCCTGCTCACCGGTGATATGGACAATGTCACCGCTATCACGGTCTTTCTGCGTATCGGCGACGAGGATTTCGCTACCATCGCTGCGCACAAGCTTACCAACGTCGCCGGGCTGACCCCCTCCCATGGGATAAAACACGGTGCGGTCGAGACAAACACCTTGCTCGCTTGTCGCGGTGACCTCCGCCTCGCACTCTCTAAGGTATCCGTCTTCGCGAAATAGTTCTTCGGTCATCAGCGTCCTCAATTAACATGCACTGCGATGGACATTAATCTCTTGTCGCGCCTAGAAGGCGCTCCTACAGCAAGGGGGGGTCACAATACTCTGCCTCTCGTAACAGCAGCTTCTAGTTGCGACCCTAACCGTAACAGCAGCTTCTAGCTGCGACCTACCCGTAGCAGCAGCTTCTAGTTGCGACCCTAACCGTAACAGCAGCTTCTGGTTGCGACCCTAACCGTAACAGCAGCTTCTAGCTGCGACCCTAACCGTAACGGCAGCTGCTAGCTGCGACCTACCTGTAACAGCAGCTTCTGTGCTGCGCCCTGCCCGTAAGAGCAGCTTCTAGCTGCGACCTGCCCGTAAGAGCAGCTTCTAGCTGCGACCTCTACCCGTAACAGCAGCTTCTGTGCTGCGCCCTAACCGTAAGAGCAGCTTCTAGCTGCGACCTAAATAACGAAATCTCGATCTAAGTATCGATGCCTGCCATGCACAGGTACTTGACCTCTACATAGTCATCGATGCCGTACTTTGAACCCTCGCGACCGATACCGGAGTATTTCACTCCACCAAAAGGCACATTCTCCGCCGAAAGAATGCCCGCATTAATAGCCACCATGCCGTATTCCAACCCCTCTGCCACGCGCCAGACTCGACCGATGTCTCGACTATAAAAATAAGATGCGAGCCCATACTCGGTGTCGTTCGCAAGACCGATCACTTCGTCTTCACTGTTGAATTTATAGAGCGGCGCCACCGGACCGAAGGTCTCCTCATAAGTAATCTTCATTGCGGTCGTAACACCAGCCATGACGGTGGGCTCAAAAAAGGTTCCGCCCAGAGCATGGCGCTTCCCTCCGCTCAACACCTTAGCACCGTGCGCCAGCGCATCGTCAATATGCTCCTCCACTTTCTCCACCGCCGCGCCGTCAATCAACGGACCTAAATCGGTACCGTCCTCGAATCCGTCCCCGACTTTTAGCGCCGCTGTTGCGGCGGCAAATTTCTCGGCAAACTCATCGTGCACGCTTTCCTGTACATATATACGATTAGCACAGACACAGGTCTGCCCGCTCGCCCGATACTTACTTGCGATGGCACCCGTCACTGCAGCGTCTATGTCGGCGTCATCGAACACGATAAATGGTGCGTGACCGCCAAGCTCCATGGATACTTTCTTTACGGTAGTGGCGGACTGTCGTAATAACAGCTGACCGATCTCAGTTGAACCGGTAAATGAAAGTTTGCGAACAATAGGACTGGACGTCAGCTCCTCGCCGATGGCGCTGGATTTTCCGGTGATAACGTTCAACACGCCGGCCGGCACGCCGGCCGTGTCAGCTAGCGCTGCTAATGCGTAGGCCGATAATGGTGTTTGACTCGCGGGCTTAATCACCACGGTACAACCCGCCGCCAGCGCTGGTGACACTTTGCGCGTGATCATGGCATTGGGAAAGTTCCAAGGTGTTATGGCTGCGGCAACACCTACGGGTTGCTTGATCACCACTACCCGACGATCTGTCTGATTTGCCTGAATCGTATCCCCATAGATTCGCTTTGCTTCCTCCGCAAACCATTCCACAAAAGAGGCACCGTAAGTGACTTCACCCAACGCCTCGTTGTAAGGCTTTCCCTGTTCCGCGGTCATGATCGCCGCCAGATCTTCGCGATTGACCATAATCAAGTTGTACCATGAGCGTAAAACCTCGGCGCGTTCCTTAGCCGTCTTCGCTCTCCATGCCGGCCACGCCGCGCTGGCGGCTTCGATAGCACGCCTGGTTTCGGTCGCACCCATTTTCGGAACCGTGCCTAGTGTTGATCCGTCCGAAGGATTGGTAACCTCCAATACAGCACCGTCGTCTGCATCTTGCCATGCACCATCGATATAGGCTTTTTCACGAATCAATGATGGGTCTTTGAGTTTCATGGTGATTGCTCTAATGTCCATAGTGCGCAAACCTCATAGTTAGTGACAATTCTCCATTACACATTCCGAAACAACCGGTGTATTAGCTTCAAAATCTGCTCAACCAAATCGGTAGGAGCGCCACCCTGGCGCGACGTGTCAGTATCGCAGCTAGAAGCGGCCCCTACGGGCATTTGGTGCCGTGGCGGCGGCGCCCACGCGCACACAAACCCATTGGTGGAGTCCCTCGCGTACGGCCGGTCCACTTTAGCTACATTTTTACACGTTCATTCTTAGGATCATAGAAGGGCTTGAGCGATACAGTAGCCGGGTAGCGCTCTCCCGCGACCTCAATCTCATAGCTGCCTGCGTTGATGTAATCCGCCGTCACGCCCTCTTCATTTTCCACATAACCCAAGGCCACCGCGCTCCCCACGGTATGTCCATACATCCCCGACGTAGTCCGACCCACCAGCGTGCCGTCACGCCAGATGGGCTCTTCGTGATACAACAGTGGCTCGCTATCATCAAGCTTGAATTGCACTAGGCGACGGTGAAGCCCTTGTTCCTGCTGGCGCAATAGCACCTCCTGCCCGATAAACCCGGTATTCTTGTTCATCGCCACAGTAAAGCCTAGGCCGGCTTCAAGCGGGGTGTCTTCATCGGTGATATCGTGGCCCCAGTGGCGATAACCCTTCTCCATGCGCAGTGAATTGAGCGCATGATAGCCCGCATGCTTGAGCCCGAACTCCGGCCCGGCCTTCATGATGGTGTCGTACACTCCCGTGGCGAATTCCGTGGAGATATAAAGCTCCCAGCCGAGCTCCCCCACGAACGTAATACGCGACGCCCGCACCCTGGCGTAACCAAGATCGATCACCTGAGAGGTGCCAAACGGAAACGCCTCGTTTGACATATCAACTTCAGAAAGATGTGATAGTAGTGCCCGCGAAGACGGCCCCATCAAACTGACCACAGCGTATCCCGAGGTCACATCTGTCAATCCAACATGGGCATCAGACGGGATGTGCTGTTGCACCCAATGAAAGTCCCGTACCTGAGTACCCACCGCTGTGATGATCAAATATTCATCTTCAGCAATACGAGTGACGGTTAAGTCCGCCTCAATGCCACCACGCTCGTTAAGCCATTGGGTGTAAACAATCTTTCCTACCGGCACTGCAACGTTATTGGCGCAGACTCGGTTTAACACTTGCTCGGCATCGCTCCCCTTTAACGAAAACTTGGCGAACGAGGTCTGATCGAACAACCCGACAGCCTCGCGCACCGCCATGTGCTCTTCAGCAGAATGTTCAAACCAATTCTGTCGCCCATATGAGTATTTATAAACGGGCTCCACACCTTTTGGCGCAAACCAGTTAGCCCGCTCCCAACCACCCATTTCACCGAAGCAAGCACCTGCCGCGGCCAGTCGATCATGCAACGGAGAGCAACGTACTCCCCGGGAAGTCGCAGGCTGACGAAACGGCCAATGCATCTCGTACAACAATCCCAAGGCCTCGACTGTTCGGTCCCGTAGGTAACTTTGATTCCCCTGGAAAGGAAGTACCCGCCGGATATCTACATCCCACAAATCCATTGGCGGCCTACCGTTCACAATCCATTCCGACAACACTTTGCCCACACCACCCGAAGACTGAATGCCGATTGAGTTAAACCCGGCGCAGACAAAGAAATTTTTCAGCCCAGGGGCCTCGCCCAACAGGTAGCGATCATCCGGTGTGAAGCTTTCCGGGCCATTGAAGAACACCTGAATCCCCGTTTTCTCCAATACAGGGACCCGGTGCATTGCATTTTGTAGGTAGGGTTCAATGTGTTCCAGATCTTCGGGCAGCGTCTCAAACGCGTGATCTTCAGGAATCCCATCCATGCCCCACGGTTTTGCCACTGGTTCGAACATCCCGACCAGCAGTTTGCCTGCGTCTTCCTTGTAGTAATTGCACGCGCCAGGATCCCGCAGCACCGGCAGCTTGGAGCTCAATCCTTCGATGGGCTCAGTAACAACATAAAAGTGTTCAGCGGCGTGCAACGGAACGGTCACATCGCACATCTGGCCGATCTCCCGCGCCCACATACCACCGCAATTAACCACGTACTCTGCACTGATATCGCCTCTGTCAGTGGCCACTCCGGTAACACGGCTATTGCTGCGATGGATTGCAGTCACCTTGGTGTTCTCAAAAACTGACGCCCCCCCCATCTTCGCACCTTTGGCCAGTGCCTGAGTGGTGTCCGTCGGATTTGTCTGCCCATCATTGGGCAGGAACACGGCACCGACAAGGTCATCGATGTTCAGCATCGGCCAAAGCTCTTGTGCGTCCGCCGGTGTGATCACCTCAACCTCGAGACCAAAACAACTCGCCATGGACGCGCCGCGCTTGAGCTCCTCGAAACGCTCATGGTCCGCAGCCAAGGCCAATGATCCGTTTTGCTTGAATCCGGTGGCCTGTCCAGTCTCCTGCTCCAATGTCTGAAAAAGACCGGTGGTGTACTGCGCCAGACGAGTAAGGTTATGGGTCGCGCGAAGTTGACCCACCAAACCCGCTGCGTGCCATGTTGTACCGCAGGTTAGTGTCTTACGCTCCAGCAACACGACGTCATTCCAGCCCAACTTCGTCAAGTGATAGGCCACGCTGCAACCGACGATACCGCCACCAATTACTACTACTTGTGCATGCTTTGGAATTTGATCCGGCATAAGAAATCCCTAACTCATTGCAGTGCCAAACCGGCAGAATACCATGACAGATGGCCGAAAATTATCTAGTCAGTCGGGGGCTACGCCAAGATAGCCATGTGCTACCAGGGTGCCCCGGGCTCATCATAATACTGGAGATATTCGAGTTACAATGAGTTGTCCGGGTAGAGCCAATTGGTAGTTCAGCCGTGGTCCAAACCGAACCTCCAACCGTTTAGCCAAATGTAACAGCAGACCCCCAGCAAGAATCGGATTGTCGTGGGGGCGCGCATCATTATTATTAGGCGCGCCACGAACAGAGGAGAATGATTAGCATGGTGACCACAGACTACGTCCGGGTGGAAAAGGCGATTCACTATCTTGAAGCACACTTCCGCGACCAACCGCAATTGTCGGAGGTCGCGGCAAATATCGGGCTCAGCGAATATCACTTTCAGCGTCTGTTTCGCCGTTGGGCCGGAATCAGTCCTAAACGCTTTCTGCAATTCTTGACCGCGGAGTATGCCAAGACCTTGCTAGAACAATCGCAGAACACGCTCGATGTAACTTTTGACACCGGACTGTCCAGTCCGAGCCGTCTACATGATTTGGTGGTCAATATCCACGCGATGACGCCGGGAGAGTTGAAACGCCAAGGTGCCGATCTGCGTATCAGCTATGGCACACATGAAAGTCCGTTTGGCAATTGTCTAATCGCCACTACTGCGCACGGAATATGCGCCTTAGAATTTGACCACGCTAGCGACGAAAGCGAGGCGCTGAATGCTCTGAGGCAACGATGGCAACAAGCGACCTTGGAATACGATCCAACTGCCACCGCCACGATCTCACAACAAATCTTCACACCTGCTAAAAATCCCGAACAAACACCGTTTAACCTATTGGTCAAGGGCACTAATTTCCAGATCAAAGTGTGGGAGGCTTTACTCAAAATTCCTGCGGGGGCCATCGCCGCCTATGAGGATGTCGCGACAATGACAGGGAAGCCCACGGCAACCCGAGCTGTCGGCAGCGCCATCGCCCAAAACTCTATCGCGTATTTGATTCCCTGCCACCGGGTCATCCGCAAGAACGGCGCGTTGGGGCAGTATCGTTGGGGCCCAGTCCGCAAAAAGGCGATGCTGGCATGGGAAGCCGCTCAGGTTGCGGCCCCCATCGATAGCTACGCGTTCGCCTGAAGGCGAACCTACAAACCCGATCCTGACGTGTAGGTGCGCCTTTAGCGAATCACTAAATTGGGGCACTTTCTACGTGCGAGGATCCTGATACAACATGTGGCAGCAAGATGCTGCTCCTACGAGCAACCTCATCAGATCGCAGGAGCACCTTCCAGGTACGACGACCAAGTGTCGCCTAAAACGCGAAGCTACAATCCATTTGAAAACGGGGTTATCCTAAAGAACCAATATCACCGCCTCAGCTGTCGGAGGATTTCGGATATGCGTCACGCTAAGTCAAATTTGATATCTAAAGATCCGATCTGGGAAGCCATTCGCGAGGAGGTGACTCGAGACGCCGCTGGTGAACCCCTGTTGGCGAGCTTTCTCCATTCCGCCGTCCTGAAACACGATTCGCTGGAAAAGGCCTTGAGCTTCAACCTCGCCGCCAAACTCGGCAGCGCGATATTGTCAGAGATGCTTATCAGGGAAGTGGTAGATGACGCGCTACAGTACGACCCCGCCATTGGACAACAGATCCGTGGCGACCTCAGGGCGGTGCGCGAGCGGGATCCGGCATGTGATCGGTTCTCCACTCCGTTGCTTTACTTTAAAGGATTTCACGCCCTGCAGTCCTATCGCGTAGCACATTGGTTGTGGAACCAAAGCCGACGGGAGCTGGCCTTGTTCATGCAAAACCGCATCAGTGAGGTTTTTGCCGTAGACATTCATCCTGCAGCCAGAATCGGCACTGGCATCATGATCGATCACGCCACCGGTGTGGTCATCGGTGAAACCGCAGTGGTCGGAGACAACGTATCAATGTTGCATGAGGTGACTCTGGGTGGTACGGGCAAGGATACGGGGGACCGTCATCCCAAGATTGGTTGCGGTGTACTACTTGGCGCTGGCGCAAAAATCCTTGGTAATGTAGTCATTGGCCGATGCTCGAAGGTCGGTGCTGGCAGTGTGGTGCTACACGATGTTCCACCTAACAGCACAGTCGCTGGTGTTCCCGCAGAGATCATCGCGGAGGAGCATCCAGAACAGCCGGCGCTGGAGATGGATCACAAGTTTTCTTGCCGCGGCGACTGTTGATGTCGTTGCCCGGGGGTAAGTGTGCCTGCGTTACTGCGCTGATTGGCTTACTGGCATTGATACAGACTGAGGCTTGGGGAGCGTCTGCAACCACAGGTCTTGGATTCATCGCTTGTCGCGAAGAACAGTGGCTGGATGACATCTTCGAGGTCATGGCCAACGCAGACACAAAAGGCTTCGACGCAATGTTAGAGACAGAGAAGTGTTTGGTCGTCGAAGAGAATCTAGTGGTGACGCTAACGCCCTCGTACTCGGATAACAGTGATACCGTTGAGTACATCCACGACGGCGTTCACTATTGGACGATCAAAGAGGCTCTGCACAGCGTCACGCAAG
>JAOTYS010000622.1 GCA_029861795.1 Gammaproteobacteria bacterium
CTGGATCTCTCAGAACTGGCCACCGACAAAGTTTACGAATTTGCTTTCATGTTTGCTCCGGTCAAATTCAAAGGCGCCACAGGATCACCAGGAAACCCGATCGCTATCAGGTGAGCGAGCGACCGCTTCTGGCCGTTGGCCGCCTGTCAGTTTGGGGATGTTCTAGCGTTTTGAATGACCGCTACTTAGTGAGAGCAGACATTTAACTGAGAACTCTCGAAATCGGACTACCGAAAGTCTGCAATACGCCTCAAAGCGGACGGTAGGCTATTATTGCCGGGTTGTGGACCAAGTTCCGGCGACGACGCATAAACCCATCAATGACAATCTGACCCGACCGGTCAATGAACCTGGAGATAGCATGGAAACCGATTTCATACTTGCCACCCTATTCAACCTCAGCGTCAATATCATCTTTACTCTGATTGCTCTGGGCGTAGGGGTAGGCGCCCTACGGGTGATAGACCAGTACCTGCTCAAGTCAGTGGATATCGAGAAAGAGCTGAAAGCCAATAATTTGGCTGTGGCTATCTTTGCTTCGACGGTGCTGATTTTTGTGGCGCTGATTGTATCTTTTGGCCTCAAGGGTTAAAGGCGGTCCGAAGTGAGACTGTCTTGGCAGCTGTCGTTTTGGATAATAATCGCCTACATACTCCTGCGGCTGATGGGCCGGGATCCAGTAGACGCCCCATTGCAGCAGGAAATGGATCCGATACTGCGGCAGGACATTGATCAGGCACTGCAACTCGGGGGCGATATAAGCACACAATTGGGTGGCTATGTGCAACCGCTCGAATTTGCCGACAACAGCCTGGTCGGACGGTTTTACGAAGCCGATATGCAGCGCACTATCGTTCATCATCAGGCCGGCACGTTGCTATGGGATTTAGGGCAGGATTTGCCCGTGACCGCTACGGCATTTGGCGTTGATCGGCAGCATCATTTTGTCAATGCCTATCTCGAGGGATTTCAACCGTTTCGGACTGAACAGCTCTGGGTACCCCTCTACACGATTGCCCACAAGCTCGTGTATCAGCGCGACCACCTGCAATACTCGGGGTTGCAGGATGTCTGGCAAAGTTCGCGGCAGGCTTTCTACAACACCCGCGGAGACTGTGAAGACCACGCCCTGATCCTGGCCGACTGGCTGATTTCTATGGGATACGATGCGAGGGTGGTCCTTGGCACGGCCATGCGGGAAGGTCACGCCTGGGTAGTCGTCTTTCATGAGGGGCAGGAATTCCTGCTTGAAGCCACCAGCAAACGCAAGAAAATGGACTGGAGTTTGTACCCGCTGGCCGGTTTGCAAACCGATTACCAGCCAAAATATATGTTCAACCGGAGGTTTTTCTGGACCAACCAGGGCAGTGAATTCACCACCCGTTACAGTGGTGGTCAGTGGTTGAGGCAATCACGCTACAAACGCCACTGACTATTTCCAAATGCAGTGAAATGCCTGAAACTGGGACATTGTTGAACGACTGCGCAAAACCTTCGTCTAGTTGTAAGACAGCTTTGGCTGTCAATTGCTAAGTATATGGCGCTAAAGGACACACCATGACTGAATCGTATCGCGGTAGTTGCCTGTGTGGAACTGTCAAATTCGAGATTGACGAATTTCTTCCGCAGGCGGCGCATTGCCACTGTTCCATGTGCCGCAAGTTTCATGGTGCTTCGTATGCAACAATCGCAGGCGTGCACCGTTCCAATTTTCGTTGGCTTGAGGGTGCGGATGCACTCAAACGGTATACGGCAGAGAATGCTACAACCCGAACGTTCTGTAGGCACTGCGGCTCCAGCTTGACTTTTTCTAGTCCAAGAGCACCGGAAGAAGAGGTTGAAATAGCGCTGGGCGCCATGGACGGGGACGTGCCCGTAGTACCGAGCGCACACATATTCGTAGGTTCAGCTGCGAACTGGACAGTGTTGAATGATGACCTACCTCAGTATGAGGAGAAACGCGGCAGCGCCACAGTAAATACATAGCGTGACGCCGCTCGACCGAACATATCGCGGTAATGGCGGGCTATTCGACTCGTGTTCTGGCGTCTGCTTGTGGCCGAAATCAGAAGTTGAGGTGTTAGAATCGTGAGCGACCGCCACTGACCCAAAGCGGCCAACAGTTCATCGCGGCATCACAGGGATCAGACCGTTGAAATCAACGACACTTCTGCTTGCGTTTATCTTCGTTGAGTGCGCGGCCGCAGGCGCTGCCGGTTATCGGTTCGCGGGAATTTCTGCGGAGACTAAACTCGACGATATTCAGAATCGATATCCGACGTCGAGTTATAGGGGCGACTTTGTTCTAATAAGCGAAGCCGATTCACATGATCACATCTACAGCATTTCGGCCGGCAATCAGCACGTCCGCATTGGATTTGAAAGGACCGATTCTGAGTCAGGACATGACTATCCGACTTGCGATTCAGTTACGCAAAAACTGATAGCCGCGAATGGAAAGCCAAGCGAAACGCGAGAGTTTCATGAGGAATCCATGTTATCACTGCGACTTACCTGGAAGTCAGAGTATGAAACTATGGCGCTGCATTGCTTTCTGAGCGAGGGAAACTTCCTGGCGGAGGCAGTTTCGTTCTACAGAGATTGACTAGCCAAGTGCCCGCTGTTGGTCGTCTCCCGTCCTTCGCTTCGCTCTGTTTCCGGCCACCTGAACGTCGGCTATCGGTGAGAGCAGACGATTGAAACCCCGTACTGAAAAACTCACTGACAAATCTTCCGCTTTCCAACCAAAAGCTGTCGTTCAGCTACAATGAGT
>JAOTYS010000192.1 GCA_029861795.1 Gammaproteobacteria bacterium
CGAACTCGCCCCCGTAGTACCAATCAAACCTCCGGTCGAATCAATACATGATGAAGCGGTCGAAACATCCAATACTCCGACCACTCAAGGGGAGATGAAATCGTGACCGAGATCATCTTATTTTTCGCAGTCATTGTGATCCTGCTTTTTCTAAAGGGATTCTTTTCCGGTTCCGAGATTGCGCTGGTGAACTCCGACAAAATCAAACTCACCGCCATGGCTAATCAGGGTCACAAAGGGGCCAAAGCGGTATTGCACCTTTTCCGAACGCCAGATGTACTGTTGGGAACGACCTTGGTCGGCACCAATATTGCGACCGTGGCACTGACTACCCTGGTAACCCTGGCGATGATTCGGGTATTTGGATTGCAGGGTGATGTATACGCATTCCTAATCCTGACACCGCTGTTACTTATCCTTGGTGAAATTGTACCGAAGAGCGTCTTCCAACAGAAATCCGATGCGATCGCTCCCATTGCTATCTATCCACTGCGAGCCTTCTCCTTACTGTTCTATCCCATTGTGTTCATTTTTTCTCGGGTCGCACGCCTGGTTGCACGCATGGTCGGAGCGGGAAAAACGGAACAAAATCTATTCAACACGCGCGAGCAAATTCGCGCCGTTGTCGATATGGCGGAGCGCACATCGAGTGTGGATGCATTCGATCGAGGCAGAATAAAACGTGTTATTCGATTCGCTGAAACCACAGTTGCCGAAGCCATGATTCCGGTGGCTGAACTCACTGCCATCAATGTCAATCACAGCGTTAAACGCGCCATCGTTATGGTGCGCAAACATGGATACAACCGCCTACCCGTTTACAGGCGCAATACGAGCAACGTTATCGGCGTGGTTACATTGACCACTTGGGATCTGCTGGATCCGGAACTGCCTGAAAAGCCACTGGAAGAACTGATGAAACCCGCCATGTATGTCTCTCCCTATCAAACTATCGATCAACTACTGCCGGTATTACGCGACCGCGACGATCATATGGCGATCGTGGTCGACGAATTCGGTTCCGCCATCGGCATCATCACCATGGAGGACATACTGGAAGAGGTCGTCGGTGAAATCGACGTCGGCTACGACTTCGAAGAATATCTGCCTCGACGCCCGCGTATTATGGTAGCGCTCGCCGATGGGGTCTATTTGCTGGATTCGCGACTGGCCGTCTCGGAAGTAAATGAGTTCCTGCAGTTAGATCTGCCTACTAAAGAATTCCATACGATCGGCGGCCTGATGATGGCCCGATTGCGACATATTCCAAAAGAAGGCGAACAGATAATAGAGTCGGGATATCGATTCACGGTCGAAGAGGCAACCGACAGAAACATCGTGAAGATACGGGTCGAGCCTGAGTGAGGGTACAACTAGAATGACTTTCAGCCATAAAGAATGTTGGCACATCCTTGCGCCAAAGGAAACTCGGAATAAATCGGAGTTCCCTTCTTTTCCATGGCCAAACTTTAACCAATAGGAGATTCAGTTAAATGTCAATTGCGCTAACTAGTGTGCCCGGTGTTGGGCCGTCGACCGCCGCAACCTTGATTTCCAAAAATATCGATTCCGTCAAAAAACTTGCCAAGTCCGATTTCAAGGAACTGATACTGGTTCCTGGCATAGGTGAAGTTACCGGCCGGAATATGATTCAGGCTGCCAAGGACCTGCGTGCCGCGAACAAATCGGGCAAGAAGGACAAGAAAAAAGGTGGAAAAAATAAAAAGGACAAGAAGCGGAAAAACAAGAAGGGGAAAAAGAACAAAAAGTGAATCCCGCGCAGAATTCTGAGTCCGCAACGATAACAGGGTAAGGGACAGCGCAGACAGGCGGTAGCGCCATGAGCCGGTATGCAGCGTTGAGTGCTCGCCGTACCTTCATCGAAGCTCAGCGGTGAGCTTGCGGATCTTGGTAGGAAATGCGAATTAGATAGCGGTATCTTACATCTATTTTTCGGCCGCCAAGTAACAGACCCAACTCGGGTCCGGGTCTCCCTGTTCAGTCGCAGAGTAAACGCCATTTCCCTCGCCGGTTTCTTCATCGGTCTGTTCCCAGTAGACGGTAACTTTGGAAAAACCGGCCTCCACCAGCAGGTTGCGGATTTCCGGCAACGTGCACAGGCGCCAATCATATGAGAACGCGCGTTTCATCTTCGATCCATCCGGAAATGCGAAGTGAATGTGGCAGATCATCTCATGAGAAATAGGATTGAACTTGGCCTGGTCCCAGATGTAGGTGAAACCTTTGTGTTTGGTGCGCTCCTTGGCCACGCGATAGGCATCGTAGCCGCCGTAAGCGTCCAGAAAGAATACACCGTCATCGACCAACGCCTTGCGCACCCGCGAGAAGTACTGGCGCAATCCCTTGTGTTGCTTGAACACCTGATAACTGAAATTCAACGCCAGCACGATGTCCACCGGTTCGGTGCAGACCTTCAACACGTCGGCTTGAATCAACCGGACTCGGCCGACCGCCGATTTTTTCAGTTTACCGATGTTATGTTTCCGGCCCCACGCCAATACCTCGCCATCCATGTCTACACCTATGGCTACGTTGGCTTTGCGCTGGCGCACCCATTCACACGCCATGTTGGCGGTGCCGCAGAAATCTTCACGCAGTACCGTGGCTCGCCGTCTGCGGATCTGGCGAAAGGTTTCGTCTATGGTGTCGTAGTCCGCTGCAACGCACTGCACCGACCGCTGGTAAAGGTCATGACGGTCAGCGCGGCGCGCCATGCTACCTTTTCCATTATGTTTGTTTTTGTGACCCATTTACGTCAGTCCGATTGCCCCAATTCTTCACAAATCAAACACGCCGCACGAACAAGCTGTCCGACGCGGTATAGTTGCTCAAACGCCCCATGTAGTCCAGCACGCTCAGCAGGAAACCGTTAGCGCCGAGCCGGCCCATGCCACCTCGCATGCATTGCGATTCACCGAAGCCGGTGCAGTCGTCCTTGCGGCCGTGAGCCGATTTGATCAACGATGGAACGGGATCACCGCAATGACGGCCCACGGTGGAATCGGTGGAATGATCCGCCGACACGCCGATGACGATGTCCTGATCGAGCAAGGGGGCGATGGCCTGATCAATGCGTTCGATCATTTCTTTCTTGGCCGCGGGATCCCGGTCGTGTCCATAGACGTCGGTGCCCTTGATATGGAGAAACACGATGTCGTGATTCTCAAGAGCGGTACTCACTGTTTCAACCTTGGCTGTCAGATCCGTATCGGGCATGGCCGTAAAACGAGGGTCGGTAAACGGCTCGAAATGAAACAGCTTGGTCAGCCCGAGTACCGTTCGTTCACTCGCAACCACGGCCACGTTCAATGTCAAGTGCCGCAGAAAATTGTGCACTTCGCTCAACATGCCGGCCCCGCGGGTGATGATGCCCGTGGCGGGTAGCAGCCCGTGCGCCCGTCGCTGCTCATTCACCGGATGATCCTTAATACGTTCGAATATTTCTTTAATCGCCTGGTTCACCGCACCGGCGGTTTTCATCGCCGAATCGTCAGCGTCGGTGGCGTAACAGGACAACACCTTGGCACCGGGAGTGGAGGCATCGCCGGGGTCGGTGTCCGTTATGGCGGCGGAAAGTCGGGGCCCTGAGAAGCGCAGCACTGCCCGGTGCTGGCTCGCCGGATGCAGGCTGGTGACAATACCGTGATCAAGCCCAATATTGTGCAAGCCCGCCGCAAGATCTTCTGTGTTTTCTGAAATCCTGCCGGCGCGCCGGTCGAGCACCTTCAATCGTCCGCCCTCATCCTCCAATGTTGCGAAATTGCAACGCATGGTGACATCGCCAGGTTGGATCGGCAGATCGATACCGATTGCCTCAATCGGTCCACGAGCCAGCTTGTAGGCATCTTTCGGCGCTAACCCCATCAGCAGGCTGGTGCCCGTGTGGGTGCCCACCGGCATGCCGGGCACTAAGGGATCGACCATGCCGCAGATACCTTCGCTCGCCAGCGTGTCAAAGTTTCGGACCTTGGCCGCCTCGAGCGGAGTCAGTCCGCCCAAGACTTCCGCTGGGCGGTCGCCTAAACCGTCGATAACGATAATTACGCCCTTACGATTCTGTAACATTGACTGCGCCACAATGAGTTGAAACGATCCTACTCATCAGCGCGCGCTCCGGTACCAATTCGGTCGACTCACGATTGTTTGGTCTTGACTCTGTCCCGCCGTGCGGGCCGTTTGGACACCTCGGCAAGGGCAGTATGCTCGCCGCGATCGCAGAGTTGGCTAAACACATCCCCCGGCGATCGGTCGAAGCCTTGCGCCAGGCTGTCCCCGATGATTCTCATCAATTCGCGTATGCTGGCTTCTTTGTCGCTGTTGACGACAATGGGAGTGCCGGCACGGTCAGCCTCCGAAAGAATAAACGTTTGTAATCGCCAGATGTCTTCGAAATTCTCCATATAGCGCTCGCTACGGCGCTGCGGCGTACTCGTACCACGACCCTTGATATGCCGCATCAGATGTTTCCGTTTCAGAACTCCGAGCATAATCGGCACCACTACCGCATCGGTGTCTTCGGGGATTTTTTCACGCAGCGAAGGCAGGACGTGCACCCCCTCCAGCACCAGAGACGCTCGCTCCTGAATCGCGCGTTCTATGACCGCCTCACAGGCAACCTCGATCAGTTTTGCCTGCTGCAGATAGCCATCAACCACTAATGTGTCCCTAATGGCGCGATCACGCCTGTCCTCGGACAGGGTTTTCCATGCATTGAAGGACGACGTGTGCAGCACTGGGAGCAAGCGTTCGGGTATCATTATCCGCATCACTTGCCGCAACATATCTGTTGACTGAGTGCGAACGATCTCCAGCCGGCTGGCCATCTCAGTCGATATGGTGCTCTTTCCAGACGCCGCGGTGCCGCCGATCAGCAGCAACAGCGGACGACCGCTTTGGGAGAATTCCGCCCAAACGAGGTAACGATGAGCGCAATCGGCACCGAAGTCCTGTTGAATACATTCGTAAGTCAACGCAGCAAGGCGACGAGATAAAATGTCTACCTTCTCCTCCTGCAGAAGGCGATCATAGATTACTCTCGTGATATCCGAGGCATCCTCTGTCGACAGACAGCAGGACTCCAACCGCTGCTGCATCCTACTGCGCGAAAATGGTACCGAGTCACCACTCGTACCACGCACCATGATGGGAGCCGGCACCCTGATATTCGTCTGATAGCGTTCCGCGGCATCCTGGTACGGCGAGTCCCGGAGATGCCGGACGATGGTCGTACGTAAATCTGAGGTCGAAATTTCATCGATATCATCGAGTCCTCGCCGTACGTCCGATGCCACCTGGTACGCATCCTCAAATGGCACCCCTACATTTTGAAGAGAACGCGTCAAAATACCGCGTAAGAACGGAACACGGGTATTGTCCGCAGGATTGATAACTACTGTCTTGGCCATAGTCCAGTGACTCTATTCCACGGCAAGAATCGCGCCAGAGGCGACTCAGCTCGATGCCGCGGACAATCCCAATAACCACCAACTAAATTCACAATCTATGGAATCTCTAATCAATTGTGGAGCGAGCGTTGCTCCTACTGTCGGAATTAACCCCGAGGTAACACAAGCGGGACGAGTATCGCAACGGAAGGTTGTTTTTATATATTTTAATCACCTGGTCATGCCATGCTGTTCTTGATATGCGCAAATCATCTTGAATGTAAAAACCGCCGGTGCGGTGTTTTTAGAAATTCCTCGCGCCAGCCTCACTTCATCATTCCCGCCACAGTCGTCAGTGGCCATCCAAGTCGCAGTGGTGTCTCTGATGACAACCGAGATCGTATCATAGATTCATCGCAAGGACTGTCAAGTTAAAAAGATCTACGCAAACTATGACGACATAGTACAACAACAATTGTTTGCGCCCAGTTAGAAATTAGATCAAACTGATCGCCCATCAAGCGATACAATTGAGTGTGTGTGAATGTAATAGCAAATCGCTCGCGGTTTACCCTTAACCGTGATTTTTGAATAGCATTGGGATAACACAAAAAAGACCGGACACCTTTGCATCTTCGCTACTCCAACTGACTACGAATGGCTACGTCAACGCGGAGAATCTTCTCGTTGGTCGAAGTCGCCGACACGCGATCGATTAAAGGCGTACTCGTGCCAAGTACTGTAGGGTTTCGACAGATCCTGGTCACAGGACCATCGTGCAGCGGTAAATCCACCCTGGTCAAGAAGCTGGGCGGATGGCCGGAAGAAGGATATATCGACCTGGGACTGAAGAAGTGGTGGCAAAGCAGCATCTTGACCTTCCGGCCGCGAGAGATTCATTTCGGTTTTCCTTTCGTTGGCTTCGAAGAGAGTCATACCGTATTCGATCGGGAGTGGCTGCAGTCTCCGGCCGATATCGAGTTCTCACGGGTTCAGCTCCCTCCCCGGAAACGCGGAATCTTCAGTTTAGACTGGCGCAATCGATACGCATTCGATTTCCAATTGCCGCCAGCCGAGCAGATATACTCAATATCTCAAGAGAGGAACAAGCGCGGCACGCACCCGATTGATGCCCATCTGACATTGGCCCGGATAAAACGGGCACTAGAGGTCTACGAGAGACTGGCACTTTTTTTTCACAACAACGGAATGTTGGTTTACATCCGGGATCATTTTGATGGATATCCAAAAACTATCGCCGCTTCCGATTCAGCGGATGCAGGTTAATCCTCGACGAGATCTTTGGCCCTGTTATTGGTCCATTCCAGGAGAGGTTCGGCTGCGTATACCTGCGGAACCATCTGCCCATTGACCCTTATGAATACTGCAACTCGGTTACTGTGTGAAGAATATAAGATATGGTGGCACTGTATTCCCGCGACGTCGCACCAAAGAGTACCTGTATCCGAATAAGGTGTATGGCTTACCAGGAAGGGAAGCTCTTTGTCTAGATTAAGAGCCTTGCGAAATCGACGAACATCTGTCGCTGAATATCCCGACGGATAACCTGGTCGTCGAACACGATTCCACATCAACTCGTGCAGGAGATCGGGAAAACTGCGTATATTTACAAGCTTGTCAAAATCGATCTTATTGAGCGGTGGGCCAGCATGACAGGCGACAAAATCTCCGGACAGCGCCACTACCGGACAAAGGTCATAGAATTGCGCCATTTGCTCACGGTATTCCGTGCCGCGTATTTGTTCAAGTTTCTTGCGCCATAACACGGCCTGAGGCACCAGGTCTTTACTCACCTCCGTTGAAAAACTGTCATGATTGCCGCGGAGAAAGAAAACGCCCTCAGGAAAGCGCAGTTTCAGTTTGAACAGAAAGTCCATCATCAAGACCGAGCTGTCCATATCATCATAGGGTTCCGCATCCGGCTGTACCAGGTCACCGAGGAAAACGAGCACTCCTGTCTCCTTCTCCAATGCCCGCATGAAGGCGTTTTCAATAAGGATCTTCAATAGATTGTCAATATTCGCGTGCAGATCTCCTATCACCACTGGGGTAACGTGAGCCGGCAGTTCCAATAGTCCGCCGGCGATTCCGCTTGTATCCTTCGGACGAAACGCATCGTCTTGGAGTAAACGATTAACCAGTTGAAGGGTGTTCAAGGCTTCGTCTCGTGGCATCGTCTCGAGGGGCCCGCCGTATAACGCTATGATTTTGTCGATGACCCCCTGCCGTCGAATAACAATCGGCGACTGTTCAATCTTTTGTTCGAGCAATGTGACAAAAGTGCCAAGTTCGGAAATGGGGTTGCGAAAAACAAGGTTCTCCCCTTCATAGTCGAGACGGAAGTTGCGCCGGAAGGCTTCGCGCGGTGTGCGGAACAAGTGCTCCTGGTTGGGGTGATCGTGGCTTATGTGAAGGCTTTCTCCCGGTCTAATTCGCAACGTGTAATTGATTTGTTTGGAATCCAAATCAGGGTTGAATACAATTAGATCAGGCGGACCCGAAGCAGACGCCCCATCACACCGAATTTCTTTTTGAATGTGAAGCCGCTCTTTACCCAGTTCTACTTCAACCGGCGCTGTCGGCAGCGGCAAGCTCAACCTTCTGCCTGACAGCCGCAATCGCTGACCCGGTTCCGGCGACATGGTATCGACAGGCTTCCCTATCGATTCGAAAATCGACTTTAATAGAGTTCGTCTTTTGGCCATCGCCAGCAACCGTCATCCACCGCCATGGGCTAATCCAACCGACTGTGTGCATAGGTGTGGGCTCAGCTTAAAACTTCTCAAACAACTCCGTCAATCGCGTACCCCACCGCCTGAGCTCCTGGACGGAAGCATCATATGCGATCTTGTCACACCGGAATTGACT
>JAOTYS010000135.1 GCA_029861795.1 Gammaproteobacteria bacterium
GGCGATTGCACGATGAAGCTGAACGTCTGGGGCTGAAGGTTTCAATTCAGGCGCTGGAGGAAGCGCTCGCCTCGACCTGAGTTGTGTTTGTCTGTTTCCTGTGTGGGAGCGGACGTTGAAACGGCCAGCTAATCCATGCAACGAATGGTCGGTTGTGTTAAGGGTTAGAAGATAGCTGTCCGTGATCGAATGTGGGAGTTAGATATTGGTATTTGAGGGCAGGTGTCTTCTAAGCCCCGAGGGAGGAAACCGCGGGTCAGGGGGAAGGCGTAATCAGTTGCCTCGAAGCTATGGGGATTTGAATCTTGGTAGGAGTGTTTGTTTTGGACGATGCGAGGCGGTGAAAAGGAACGTTACCGTCACAAGACCATGACCCTCGAAAATGTCTCCTTTTGATGAAGTTGTTTGTGTAGCAACTACAACCTCATCATAGGCAGACCCATCTTGTTAACTCATAAGTAGAAAAATATCCTGGCCCCACTACCGCGTGAGCGGTTTAGTCCGTCGAGCGATGAGCAGCCCAGTCGATTCTCGACACTGATCTCTGCTATCGACCCGCTAAGCGACCTTCCAGCCTGAACAATGTAATAACTGCTGCCGATTAGTGATCGATGATCGCTTGCCGACCGATTTCTACCTGTCAGGATCTCGAAGTCTTTCTTAATCGACCGGCTCCTTCTAGGCGAAAGTGGTTAAACGAGCCCGATCTGATCAGGACACCGTCTATATGGTCGAGTATGCGCTACTACAAACAAACCTATTTCTGCTATTTCGCGCTTCCTCTTGTTGCGCTCGCAACCCAATTTTTGGATGAATTTTCTAGCCAGTACAACCTCGTAATAAATCATCGGCGGTCATGTCTTTGAATTGCAGCGACAACGGCGCACCTCGTTTTCTGCGAGACCTCAGTACCTTTTTTCGATACTCACGCCAGTAATTTGTGACCAACATCCGACAGCGCTCCGGTTCTAGACTGAGATAGTTAAGCGTCGCGGCGGATGCGGAGGTACGCTTGCCTGATTTCGAACACACATAAGACCACAGACTTCCGATAGCCGCACCCATCTCGCAGCGGGTCGGGCTGGGCTCGCTGTCACAGTGGGTAGTCATTGTGGTTAGAGTTGTCTCGTAACTCGCCTTGCTCGGATCGGCGATGACAAATAGTGGACCACCCGCACTTTTGAAATGCGGTTTGAACAGATATAACACATTACCATTGCGAAAAAACGCGGGGAAATATGCGTTGGACACTGTATTGTGGGTCAATCGGGTGATCACTCGACGATCACGGTCGTAAAGAAATACGCTTTGGACCATTCGATCAGTGGGGGAGCGAGAGATGGTTGTGGTGTATTTGTCATCTACTGGCACGTGGAACGCGATTTTGCGGCCGTCAAAGCTAAAGCTTGCCTTTCCTGTCGCAACGCCCAGGCTTTCCAGCTCTTGACACCTTAGGTTATGAGCGATACCAAAAATCTTGGTCACTGCGGCGTCGACGTCATAGGCGACGAACTCACGTCCATTTTTAGATAGGATCGGTAGTTTGAGCTGTCTTGTCGGACATGGAGTGTGCATCGATCCGAGCGGCTCGATATTAGGGCTACTATCTGTTTTGTCGTACCGTATCCGGAAGTCGCGAAAGTTGACCGATGAGGTGCCACCCATGAAACGATAGTCGGTGTAATTGTCACCTGAAGCGAGTATGCCCGTAGTCTGATAGTCACCTTCAAGAGGGGCGCTCAGTCTGGTGAGTTGATCAGTCGGAACACCCGCAAGGATCTCATCGGTCAATAGAAGCTCGACTCCGGGGAGGGTCACAAATTTTCCATCAGGGGTTGGCACTGGATCGCGCTCTCCTGGAATAGGGATGGTTTCACCAGTACTGAGGTTGAGAATTTTGTTGCTGTCGGTCCCGCGATAGGCTACCCACGGCAGTTCGGGGAAGGGTTTGAAGAACCAACCCGGTGTGTCATTGATTTCAAATCGGTTGACTACTGTGGTGTTTGGGACGCTGCACATCTCCGGTGCGTTCGGCGGAGTCGTGGCACTCATGGATGTTACCGGGGCTTTGCCTGAAGTAGACGATTGTGCGTGGGTGGCATCCCCTTGATACGCACATGCCATTAGTGCGACTAGCAAGATGCTCGTCCTTGTCATCGCAGTGTCTGGCTCTCAGTGAAAGTACTTTCGTATTAATCGGTAGTTATGTGCCAGTCGGCTGTAGCCAGGCACCATCGGTCCGACAATTTTTCCGTCGGAGTACAAGGTCATCGAGGGGAAATGCAGTGTCATGCCACGAGACAAGAGAACTCTGGAACTTAACTTCCGTAACGCCTCGGGACGGAGGTGTTGATTTCGGGCGATTTGCAAGGCTAACCCCAGATCTGCGTATGGATCCAATAATGGGATGACGTAGATTGCAAGCTTTTTTGTCAGCCTGTTAAGCTCCATTAGGCCACTCACTGAATACGGCATATGCGGTGACCATACATAAAGCACTCCAGATACCCGATTGTCTGCGCTGCACTGTAGTAGTGATTCAAGTGATTGATCGGTGAACGGCACTAATTGCTGTGTCAATTCGGCGTTTATCGGATGCTCTGCAGGAAATCCTCCAACAATTATCTTGCCTTGTTCTGCATCGTCAATGCATGAGTTTGTGGACTCCACGGCGAACGCGCTTGGAAGTAGCAGTGCGAGTGTGATTCCGGAGATTACTGTTGCGAGCTTGAGGAGACTCGGAGCGAGTGTTGTGAAACGTCGTTTCGCTATTATGGTGCGATAGCTTTGAGCTTGATGACACACGTTTTTATGGTAGCTGGTCGGTTGAATCCAGAGAGAGATTGTCGATCAGGCGTACCGTCGCTATCCTGGCAGCAATCAAAGCCTGAGCCCGTTCAAGGTGTCCATTAGGCTGTTCAGCGGTCCACGCCTCGGGGTCCCGAGTCTCTGCGTATTCGATCTCAAGTTCGCTTTGCGATAGCACCGCTTGCATCGTTTGTGCCAGTATTGCAGCGTCGCGCTCACCGTCTCGCCACGCGTCGCGCGCGGCGTATAACGCCAACGAAATGAACGCCGCTTGATCGCGCTGCGTTTTTGATAGCAAGGTATTGCGTGACGACATGGCGAGGCCAGATGGTTCCCTAACGGTGCGGCATACGGCAATTTGCGGATAGCCCACTTCCATCGCCAGATCTTCAATCACCAGCGATTGTTGAAAATCTTTCTCTCCAAAGTAGGCGATGTCCGGTTGCACCACTTCAAACAATCGTTCGACGATGGTGCACACCCCGGCAAAATGCCCTGGTCTGTGACTGCCTTCTAAACCTAAACCGCGGGGACCAGGATCACGCATGATGATGTCAGATGGGTCTTTTGCTTCCGGAAAGAACTGCAGCAACTCGGCAGTAAAGATCATGTCGGTTTGCAAATGATCAAGTAGACTGCTGTCTCGATGGTAATTCCGCGGGTAACGATCAAAATCGGAAGCATCATTAAACTGCAAAGGGTTAACAAAGATACTGACGCAGGTGCGATGGTTCTCCTCTACGGATCGTCTCACCAATGCCAGATGTCCCTCGTGCAAAGCACCCATGGTCGGCACAAATCCGAGACTGTGATGGTTCGCCCGTTGCTGCCTACACCAAATCCGCGCTTCGGAGGGATTTCTTAGTCTCAGCAATCTCACGAATCTGACCTCAGTGCTGTTCCGGTTCGGATCCCATTTCCCTGCAGGTCATCAGCGAGAACGCAAGGAACCGATATTGGTTAAACACTCGAAAATTAGTCAGCAACATAGGTAGTCTTAACTCGTGCAACAGCTTGTCTCCAGCCATCGATGAGTCGGCTGCGCGCGCTTGTTGATAAAGAGGGCTCGAAATTCCGGTCGTGTTGCCACACCTGGTGTGTGTCGTCTAAAGAGGCATATATGCCTGCGCCAAGGCAGGCCAGGTAGGCGACCCCTAATGCAGTGGTTTCAATGACTTTAGGCCGCTCCACCGGAATATCTAGAACGTCGGCGAGAAACTGCATCACCCAGTCGTTTTTTACCATCCCGCCATCGACGCGAAGAGTCGATGGTCTTAGAGTGTCTTGGTCAATCATGGCATTGATCAGGTCGAGCGTCTGGTAGCACACCGATTCCAAGGTGGCGCGCACGATCTCGGGGATACCTGTGTCGCGGGTGAGTCCAAACAGTGCGCCTCGGGCATGAGGATCCCAGTGTGGAGCGCCCAAACCGGTAAACGCGGGCACCAGATAGACGCCTTGGGTTGAGTCAATGCTTCTTGCTATAGATTCTGTTTCATCGGCGGATTCGATGATTTGTAGACCGTCGCGTAGCCACTGCACGGCTGCGCCGGCGATGAATATGGATCCCTCTAGGGCGAAGCTCAAGGTATCGCCTAAGCGATAGGCGACTGTAGTGAGCATTCCTTGGGTTGGCTCAAGCGCTCGTCCTCCAGTATTGAGCAGGACAAAACATCCGGTGCCGTAGGTGCTCTTAATCATTCCGGATTGGACGCATGCTTGTCCGATGGCGGCTGCCTGTTGATCACCAGCCACGGCAAAAATAGGTATACGTCGGCCAAACACATCGCGATCAGTTGTTCCGAAATCGTCGGCACAGTCTCTTACCTCCGGTAGCAGCGTCGCAGGAATGTCGAACAGCTCCAGCAGATTTCGGTCCCAGCATTGCGAATGAATATTAAATAGCATAGTGCGCGAGGCGTTGGTAGCGTCGGTCGCATGGGTGGCACCCGCGGTTAAGCGCCATAACAAAAAAGTGTCGATGGTGCCGAAGGCGAGTGCCCCGTCTTCCGCTTTACGCCGAGCATCCTCAACGTTGTCCAGGATCCATTTAAGTTTACTTGCCGAGAAGTACGGATCCAAAAGCAAGCCCGTCTTTTCGGCTATGCTCTGAGCATGTCCCTTTTGTCGCAACTCGTCACAAAACTCGACTGTGCGGCGATCTTGCCACACGATCGCGTTGTACATGGGACGACCTGATTTCCTGTCCCATACCAGGGTCGTCTCTCGTTGATTGGTGATGCCGATGGCGACAATATCTGCCTGTTGTCTCAGCACCTCCCGACATACAGTCAAAGTGGTGGACCAAATTTCTTCCGGCTTGTGTTCGACCCAACCACTGTGGGGGAATATCTGGGTAAATTCTTTCTGTGCAGTGGCAATGGGAGTTCCAAGATCATTAAAAATAATCGCACGGGAACTTGTAGTGCCCTGATCAATCGTGAGAATGTGGCGGCGCGTTGTCATAGGAAGCGATCAGGGAATATACACCGAGAGCGGGTCAGACATGCATTTTCGCCATAACATCGCACACACATGACCTATGAAAACACCAGTGACGGCCCTCCTTACGACTTGCTTGTGGTGGGCGGCGGTATTAACGGTGTGGGGGTGGCGCGCGATGCTGCCGGGCGTGGCCTCAAAGTCTTGCTGTGTGAGCAACATGACCTAGCCAATCATACGTCATCCAACAGCACTAAGCTGATCCACAGCGGTCTTCGCTAATTAAAACACTATGAGTTCAGTTTAGTGCGCAAGGCGTTAATCGAGCGCGCCACCTATCTATCGGTTAGTGGTACAGCACGCAAGATCGTCGGCCGGTCGTCGTTGATCCACCTGAATACAATGACGAAGGAGAGCAATAACCGATCGTCGGCACAATGCAGTTCACAGCGCGAATCGCTTCGCTGTCAAGGTTTTGACCGTCTGTGTTCTCATTTTGTGGGGCGGCTATGCGTTTAACCCTCAATGTGTTCGCTTGCGTTTACTAGGTTGTTCAGATTGCAAGACCTAGGAGGTACCAGATGCACAAATATCGACATGCAAGTGGGCAACTTGTTGTTTTTGCATTACTTTTACTATGTAGTGCGATAGCTGTACAGGCCCACATGGACTATCGTGGCGCCACAATAGACATCGAATTCGTGTCAGATAACGGTCAGGTGCTACGTCAATTTCCGATCGGAACCAGCGCTGAAGAGTATCGTGCCTATCTCGAAGCGATTAACGGTCAAAACTATAGTATTCGTGTTCATAATCGCACTGGGCAGAGGATTGGATTGGTAATGGCGGTGGATGGGCATAACATCATTTCCGGACAAAAGTCATATCTCAAACCGTCCGAACCGATGTATATCCTTGACCCTTACTCCTATGGGTCTTATGGCGGATGGCGCACCAGTGAGAAGCAGGTGCATCGCTTTTACTTTACTGACGAAAAGTCATCGTACGCGGGTTTATTCGGTGACTTCTCAGCGATGGGTGTGGCTGCGGTGGCTGTGTATCCTGAGAAACAGGCCCAGCCTTACAGCAAACAGGAGGAGGAGCAATCGCTTGCCGCCGACGCTGCGCCTGAAAGTCGGGCACGCGAATCGTTATCGAAGCCGGGTACAGGGTTTGGAGAGGAACAATGGTCGCCAACGGTGAGAGTGGATTTTCTGCCACAATCGCAACCCGTTGCTAAGTACTTTGTCAAATACGAGTGGCACGAATCGCTATGCCGTAAAGCAGTGATCGAATGCGATCAAACGACTAACCGATTCTGGCCGGAAGATCGCACTCAATCGAAATTCGTCCCTTTTCCTCCCGTGATCTGGTGATTCAGAGTGGTGAGGTTTCGTCGTAGCGACTAAACCATGAATGCATCCTGCTGTCCGCGCTGCCACCGAATAGACTCGAGAGCTTATCGGCTAAGGATTTCTTGGAAGTATAAGTGACTTCGTAGAGTTTCGCGGTCTTGCTGGCCTCCATAAGGTAGTCGTCGCTGGTCTTTAATTCATCCACCAGTTGGAGTTCCAATGCACGTTTGCCATGCCAGTGTTCGCCAGTGGCGACTTTATCGATGTCCACTTGACCGCGATGCTCTTTCACGAAGTCTTTGAACAGTCGATGCACATCCTCGATGTCTTCGCGGAATTTTTGTCGCCCTTTTTCCGTGTTTTCACCGAATAGAGTTAACGTAGTTTTGTATTCTCCTGCGGTAATGTGCTCATAGTCGATGTCGTGCTTCTTGAGGAATTTGTTGAAGTTAGGTAACTGCGACATCACACCTATGGAACCGACTACTGCGAAGGGTGCCGTGATGACTCGATCGGCGACGCAAGCCATCATGTATCCCCCGCTCGCCGCGACTTTATCGGCCGCTACCGTGAGCGGGATTTTCCGTTCTTTGATCCGAAGTAACTGTGAGGCTGCCAGGCCATAAGAATGGACCATACCTCCCGGACTCTCGAGTTTGACCACAACCTCATCGTCGGGTTTTGCTACTGTTAATACGGCAGTAATTTCTTCACGCAGCGCAGAAACGGCGGTGCCACGAAGGTCGCCATGAAAGTTCAGCACAAATACGTTTCGTGGTTTCGACTTGGTCTGCTTCTGTTCTCCCTTGTGTTGCTTCTTCAGTGATTTCAATCTTTGCTTGAATTCTTTTTTGGGCAGTATGGCCGCGTTCAGCGCGTTGGCCATGCTTTCATACTTGCTGTTTAAGTCGTTGATCTCGATTTGATCCTTGGCAGCACGCCGATGCACAGTCAGGGCTACGACACCGCCAACTGTCGCTAGTATCGCCACGACTAAGGTCGCAGCCTTTGCCAAAAACATGCCATACTCACTTAAGAATTCCATTATTCTTTACTCGATGTTGTGTGGTGGCGCGAGTCTATCATCGTTTCGCCGATCGTCTATGCATTGTCGTAGCCCGGGATTTATCACACCGTTAATATGATTTTTCCAATGTGCTGACTCTTTTCCATCATTTCGTGCGCTTTGGCCGCGTCCGCAAGCGCGAAGGTGGCATGTATTAGCGGGCGTACTGATCCCTTTTCCAAAAGAGGCCAGACCTTTTCGTTTAACGCGGTTGCGATTTCCGCTTTTTGCTCAACGCTGCGAGGGCGTAGTGTTGAACCCGTGAGCGTCAGACGCTTGAGCATGATTGGTAACAGGTTGATCTCTACCTTCGGTCCGTGCTGTAACGCGATTTGTACCAATCTTCCTTCGACTGCGAGACATTTAAGATTGCGCGGCAGATAGTCTCCGCCAATCATGTCGAGAATGACGTCGACGCCTCTGTCATCGGTGAGTGTGTTGATGCGTTCAACAAAGTCTTCCTCTTTATAGTTAATCGCGGCGTCGGCGCCGAGATCTAGGCACGCCCGACACTTATCGGCAGATCCGGCGGTCACAAAAACTTTGGCGCCGAACTGTTTTGCCAATTGAATAGCCGTGGTGCCTATGCCGCTGGAGCCTCCATGCGCCAGCAGAGTCTCTCCAGATTTGAGCGCGCCACGATCGAATACATTGGTCCATACGGTAAAGAATGTCTCAGGTATGCCTGCGGCTGCCACGATATCCATCGCTCGTGGTATAGCGAGACATAATGATGCAGGAGCAGCGCAATATTCCGCATAACCACCGCCGGCAACCAACGCGCAAACCTCATCTCCGACTCTTAGGTTATTCACACCTGATCCTAGGCCAACCACTGTTCCCGAAATTTCTAATCCGGGGATATCCGATGCGCCGGGCGGTGGCGGGTACATCCCTGAACGTTGCATGACATCTGGTCGGTTTACACCTGCCGCCGCCACTTTCACCAGAACTTCGTTTGGCCCTGCATTTGGTGTTGGCCTGCTAGACGGTTGCAGGACCTCGGGTCCGCCCGGCTCGATGATATCAATGGCAGCCATCTGTTTTGGAATTTCTACGCTCATGTCGACTAGTCCTGCTGGTATGAATGGATTTGGATGAGCTGCGGAAGCAAATTAGGTGTGGCCAACATCTAAGATCAAGTTAAGACTGGAGCAGATCGGAGGCGTGAGTGTGGATTACCGACCATTCATGAGTTGAGGGTCAAGCCGGTGAGATCGATATCGGGCTTGCGTCCAGCGATGATATCGGCCGTTATCTTTGCCGAACCACAAGACATAGTCCATCCAATGTGGCCGTGGCCGGTATTGAGATAGAGATTGCGATACTTAGTGCCGCCGAGAATCGGAGTCGTCCCGGGTGTCATTGGCCTCAAGCCCGCCCAGTAGGTGGGTTGGTCATAATCCGCGCCCGCGGGAAACAAGTCGCGGGCGACTTTAAACATGGTGCGAAAGTCTGCAGGCTTATAACTGCGATCATAGCCGCTGAACTCTGCCGTGGCGGTGATACGCAAACGATCACCGAATCTTGCGAACGCAACCAGGTGTTCTTCATCTACACCGCCCAATCGTGGGGCGCTATTGCTCTGACCTATAGGCACCGTCACCGAATATCCCTTTACCGGATAAATCGGCAAGTCGATTCCGATTTTCTTTGAAACAAACGGACTGCCCCATCCGAGGGACAACACATACAGATCGGCGGAGCGATCGCCCTTGTCAGTAACCACACGACTGATGCCTTCACCGTTGATGGCGAGGGCTTGGATGGTGGTATTGAATTCAAAGCGCACATCTTTTTGCTCTTTGCAGTATTGCGCTAGTGCGCAGGTAAACATGCGTGCATCACCGCTTTCGTCGGTGGGTGAGTGTATGCCCCCAGCAATCTTCTGCTTGACAGGTTCTAGCGCTGGTTCCAACTCGGCTATTCGATCCCTATTTGCGACTTCAAGCTGAAGACCCTGATCTCGGAGAATGGTCATATGATCGACGCCTTTGTCGAACGCTTCCTGTGACCGATATAGATAGAGATTTCCCCCGACGTTGCAGTCATACTTGACATTTGTCTCGTTGACAACCCCGTGTAAGGCGTCGAGAGAGTAGTTGCACAGCCTTAGTTTGCAGATCGTGTTGAATCGTGTGCGTTCTTCTGTACATTCGCGCAGGAACAGCCAAATCCAAGACCACATTCGTGGGTCCAAACGAGGCTTTAGCCGAAAGGCTTGATCTCCTTTCACTAAAGACTTGAGCAGAATCTTTGGTGCCTGAGGTGAGGCCCACGCGAAAGCATGTCCAGGTGCTACCAGTCCCGCGTTGGCGAAGGTGGTTTCGTTCGCCGGTTCCGGGTGGCGGTCGATGACGGTGACCTCGTGCCCGTCGCGGGCGAGATAATAGGCGGTAGTGACGCCGATCACCCCACTGCCTAGCACTAGTGCTTTCACGACTGCGGAATCGATACGTTTATCTTTGATGGGGCTTCGATAAGTTTCGTCTCACATCACAATGCAGCGGCCACTTGAATTTCAACGGTAAATTGAGGTGCGGCCAATTTTGATTCCACGCAAGCACGACAAGGGGGATTTTCTGGATCAATCCATGCATCCCAGACTGAGTTCATTTCGTCAAAATCGTTGATGTCGCTCAGCCAAATGTTGGCCGTCAGCAATTTGGATTTGTCGGTACCAGCTTCAGCCAGCAACGAATCGATACGGGCGAGAATGTCG
>JAOTYS010000136.1 GCA_029861795.1 Gammaproteobacteria bacterium
GTTGAGCGGGCGATTAAGCGTGGCACCGGAGAACTAGAGGGCGTCGCCTATGAGGAAGTGCGCTACGAAGGCTATGCGCCGGGAGGGGCTGCAGTACTGGTGGAATGTGCCACCGACAATCGCAAGCGCACGGTCAGTGAAGTGCGCCATGCATTCACCAAGCACGGCGGTAATCTTGGAACCGATGGCTCGGTGGCCTACCTGTTCAATCAATTTGGGGTGCTAGCCTTCGTAAACGGCGCTGACGAAGACCGAATCATGGATGTCGCGGTCGGGGCTGGCGCCGAAGACATCCAAAGCGATGACCACGGCGGGGTTGAAGTGATCACTTCGCCCGAGCGATTCACCGCGGTTCGCGATGCGTTGATTGAGGCGGGCCTCACCCCGGATGAGGCGGAAATCACTCAGCGTGCAATGTCCGACGTGCCAATTGCCGGTGCCGACGCCGAGAAGGTGTTGACACTTCTGAATGCGCTGGAAGAGCTGGACGACGTCCAGAACGTATACAGTAATGCAGATTTTCCCGCTGAATTACTCCAGCAAGATGCGGGTTGATTAGTGTCGGCCGGTAACCAGCGTTTGATGCGGGTGTTGGGTGTTGATCCGGGTTCGCGTATTACTGGATACGGTGTAGTCCAGTTTGAGTCGGGGGTGGATCTCGCCCATGTCGCCAGTGGCGCGATCAAAGTCTCCGGTCAGGACTTGGCTGATCGATTGAAGTGCATTTGTGATGCCATTACCGACGTGATTGAGGCTCACAGCCCGGACGTGGTTGCGGTGGAGCAAGTGTTCATGGCGCGTAATGCCCGAGCCGCACTGGTCTTGGGTCATGCGCGTGGCGCAGCGATCTGTGCGGCGGTCAATCTCGGAGTGAGTGTGGTGGAATATTCAGCGCTGCAGGTCAAGCAAGCAGTGGTGGGTAATGGACGAGCGGAAAAGATCCAGGTACAGCATATGATACGCGCGCTGCTGGGGCTGAGGCAGCGCCCGCAGGCTGACGCTGCCGATGCGCTCGCCTGCGCGATCTGTCATATTCACACCGCTCAAAGTGAGCGCCGTTATCGAAACGAGGATAATCCACTAACGTCTGGCGAGCATGATAGGGCATCTACGCGGTAAGTTGGTGTTCAAGCAGCCACCTCTGTTGGTACTGGACGTCAACGGGGTGGGTTACGAGCTGGAAGCTCCCATGACGACGTTCTATGACCTGCCGGAGATCGATCGGGAGGTATCGCTGCATACCCATTTGGTTGTGCGCGAGGACGCCCAATTACTTTATGGCTTCAGCCGCAACGCGCATCGCCAACTTTTCCGCAGTCTGCTGCGGGTGAGCGGTATTGGACCAAGGGTGGGGCTGGCCATCCTGTCTGGCATTTCCATCGAAGATTTCCAGGCCAGTGTGGCCAGCGGCAATGCTGAGTATCTGACGCGTATCCCGGGCGTTGGTAATAAGACCGCGCAGCGTTTGGTGGTGGAGTTGCGTGATAAGATGCAAGGAATGGAGGAGGATTTTGCGCCGGGCCAGCGCGCCACAGCAACCACGGCTGCTAGGCCAAATCCGGTCGAGGATGCAGTTAGCGCGTTAATCGCCCTGGGCTACAAGCCCGCGGAGGCGAGCCGGGCCGTGCGCACGGTAGATAATGACGACATGACCAGCGAGCAGATTATTCGTGAGGCATTGCGCTCGATGTCAGGCAGTGCAGCATGAGCGAAGGCGAGCGTTTGGTGTCTTCGGTGGCGGCGACTTCCCCAGACGAGGAAGTGCTTGAGCACAACCTTCGCCCTGCACGGCTGGATGAATTCGTAGGTCAGGCTAAAGCACGGGCGCAGCTCGAGATCTTTATCGGTGCTGCACGCCAGCGCAGTGAGGCCCTCGACCATGTGTTGGTATTCGGAGCTCCCGGTCTGGGCAAGACCACATTGGCGCATATCATCGCCAACGAGCTCGGTGTCAATTTGCGTCAGACCTCGGGGCCGGTGCTGGAGCGCGCCGGCGATTTGGCCGCGATTTTGACTAACCTTGAGCCCAAGGACGTGTTGTTTGTCGATGAGATCCATCGGTTGAGCCCGGTGGTGGAGGAAATTCTTTACCCGGCATTGGAAGACTATCAGTTAGACATCATTATTGGGGAAGGGCCTGCGGCGCGATCGATCAAGCTCAACCTACCGCCTTTTACGTTGGTTGGTGCGACTACCAAGGCGGGGTTGTTGACGTCGCCACTGCGCGACCGATTTGGTATCGTGCAACGGCTTGAGTTCTATAGCGCTGACGAGCTCGGTCGGATTGTGAGTCGCTCCGCAGGAATTCTAGATATCCAAGCTGATCCCGAAGGCGTGCACGCCGTAGCGGCACGATCCCGCGGAACCCCACGTATTGCTAACCGTTTACTGCGCCGATCGCGTGATTTCGCGCAAATGAAGGCCGATGGACGGCTGACCGGAGAGGTCGCGGCCCAGGCCCTGGATATGTTGGAGGTGGACCAATACGGGCTAGATGTGCTGGATCGCAGTCTATTGCTTGCAGTGATTCAAAAATTCGATGGCGGACCAGTCGGGGTGGATAATCTGGCCGCGGCTGTGGGCGAAGAGCGCGGGACGCTAGAGGACGTGGTGGAGCCGTTCTTGATTCAACAGGGGTTCTTGATGCGTACGCCACGCGGTAGGGTGACAACCCGAAAGGCCTGGTCTCACTTGGGCATAGAGCCGCCTGCGGCCACATTGGCTGCACAAGCCGGACTGTTCGAACAGAGTTGACCACATCTACCCACAATGCCCCGGACCAGGGCGAACCGGCCATCATCCAATGATCCGTGAACCCATAGTCAGCGTGGCACCAGAAAGTCTATACTGCATCAACGGCGCATCGGGCGCATTCTTTAGTGATTCGCGACCCCACCCCTTGACTGTCTTTGGTGGCGACGGGTGTGTCTATGCCCGTGGCCGGCGGTCGGCTAGAACCCGATGACAGTTATGTTTGCGATTGCCGTCAGGATCTATTATGAGGATACCGATGCGGGTGGCATTGTATACTACGCCAACTATTTGAGATTTATGGAACGTGCGCGCACTGAGTGGTTGCGCCGCGTTGGCTTCGAAATCAACGAATTGACAGAACATCAGGGGGTTCTGCTAGCGGTCCGCTCGCTGCAGGTCGAGTACCTCAAACCGGCAAAACTGAACGATTTGTTGCAGGTAGGGGTCGAACTCGAGCATTGTGGACGTGCCAGTATTCGCCTCATCCAACAGATGCATCGTGACGCAGAGTGGATGTGCCAGGCGCGAGTGAGACTGGCCTGCCTGGATGCCGCTTCGCTTTCGCCAGTGCGCCTGCCTTTACCCCTACTTACGGAGCTCAGCGCATGGATGGGATAAACCTCGCCGCGTCCGTCGACGGCGTTTCTCTGATCGAGCTGGTTAGACAGGCGAGCCTGTTGGTACAGGCCGTCATGGTGATCCTGTTGCTGGCTTCGTTGATTTCCTGGACTATGATTTTCCAGAAGTGGTTCAGCACCAAAACCGCGATGCGCTCTGCCGACGACTTTGAGGACGATTTCTGGTCGGGCGGGGACATGAATCGACTGTACATGGAGTGGTCGGGTAAGCGTAAGGACCCCACCGGAATGGCTAGTATATTTGTGGCGGGTTTCCGCGAGTACACTCGGTTGTCAGGCAAGGGTCACATCGATCGACCGGACATTGTGGATGGTGTGCACCGCGCCATGCGTGTGGCCTTGACCAGGGAAATTGAGTCGTTGGAGACCAACTTATCTTTCTTGGCGACTGTGGGTTCCACCAGCCCGTACATAGGGTTGTTCGGCACGGTGTGGGGGATCATGAATTCATTCCGCGCCCTTGGGAGCTTGCAGCAAGTGACTATCGCTACTGTCGCCCCGGGTATCGCTGAGGCGTTGATCGCCACCGCCATGGGTTTATTTGCTGCGATACCCGCGGTGATTGCCTATAACCGCTTCTCTAACGACGCGGAACGCCTGATTAGCCGTTATGAGATTTTCATGGAGGAATTTTTGAGTATCGTAAATCGTCAAGCTTTTACCGCGGCCCACGCCGCATAACTGCCATGGCTGACTACAGAAAGCACCGCAAGAAAAGGATGTCGGAGATCAATGTCGTGCCTTATATCGACGTCATGTTAGTGCTGCTGGTCATCTTTATGATTACGGCGCCGTTGCTTACACAGGGCGTCGACATTGATCTGCCGTCGGCTGAAGCCACGCCTATAGAGCAAGACGAGACAGAACCGTTCATATTGAGAATAGACCGAAATGGCGACTACTTCGTTAATGAAGATGAGGAGGTGTCATCGCCCCAGGCTGTGAAAGTCAAAGCAGCAGCTGTACTTCGACATCAACCGGAGACCCGCTTTCTGGTGTATGGCGATGAGAGCGTTGCCTATGGTGAGGTGGTGCGTGCTATGGTTGCGCTGCAACAGGCCGGAGTACCTAATGTCGGACTGATTACAGAGTCCCCTGAGGAAGGCAGTAACTAGTCATGGCCACTCGTGCCGGAAAATTTGGACTCACCGCCAAGTCGCTTTTCCTTGCTTTGGTGATCCATGGGCTCGTGTTGATGTTGATGATGGTGCATTTCAGCCGGGATTCAGGCGCGATAGCGCAGTCGGCACCAGAGAGCGTTCCGATCCAAGCCATGGTGGTGGATGAATCCGACGTAGAACAACATCTTGCCGAGCTCAAGGCGGAAGACGAGAGTAAGAAGCAACAAGCGCTTGAGGCGAGACAAAAGCTCGAGGAGGCGAAGAAGCTGCGCGAGCAGGAGCAAGAGAAGCTCGCTGAGCTAGAAAAGAGGAGAAAACAAGAAGAACAGAAGATTGCCGAGGCGGAGAAAAAACGTAAGACTGAACAGGCAAAGGTGTTAGAAGCGGAGAAAAAGCGCAAAGAAGAGCAAGCCAAGGTCTTGGCCGAAGAGAAGAAGCGTAAAGAAGACCAACAAAAGGCCGAGGCAGAGAAAAAGCGGCTTGCCGAGCAAAAGAGACGTGAAGAAGAGGAGGAGAAGAAAAGGAAAGAGGAAGAGTTAAGACTGGTCAAGCTCGAGAAGGAACAGGAAGAAAAACGCAAAGCTGAAGAGGTCGCGCGCAAGGCGGCCGAGGAAAAACGCCGGCAAGAGGAAGAACTGCAAGAAAAGCTTGCAGAAGAACGACTAAGGGGTAGGGCCCAAAGCGCGCTTGCCGCCCTTATACCCGCGATCCAGCAAGCGGTAAGCCGCAACTGGATTCGCCCTCCGGATTCGGAATCGAACTTGGAGGCCAAAGTGCTGGTTACGGTAAGCCCGTCGGGAGAAGTGCTGGAAGCTAAGGTGACCAGCAGCAGCGGTGATCCTATATTTGACCGCTCGGTGGAAGCCGCAGTGCTCAAGGCGTCACCCTTACCCATCCCGCGGGATCAAGAACTTTACGGATTCTTTCGCCAATTCATTTTTAGATTTAAACCGGATGCACCCTTGATCTCATAAATACAATGAAGCGACTGATCAGAATATTCTTTATATTGACGTTTGGCCTCGGATCTACCAGCGCGGTCGCACAAAACGAGCCTTTACAAATAGACATCACTCAGGGTGTGGAGCGAGGCTATCCCGTTGCTGTGGTGCCGTTTGAGACTTCAGGTGTAGAACCGCCTCATTCAGTGAGTGACATTGTTGAGGCCGATCTGGGACGCAGCGGCCGCTTCGAACCGCTTCCCCAAGAGGATTTTCTAAACCAGCCCCACGACCATACAGAAGTCAACTACAAGGATTGGCGTCTGATCCAGGCGGAATGGCTGGTGGTCGGACGCGTGCAAGACGTTGGAGGCGATCGATACAAAGTCCAGTTTCAACTGTTTGACGTGTTTAAGAGCAGTCAAGTCGCAGGCTTTTTCTATACCGTGAGTGGTAGACAGTTGCGCAAACTTGCGCACCAAATCAGCGATCTTATATATGAGAAGGTCACGGGCCAAAAAGGCGCTTTCGACACGCGTATCGCTTACGTCACGGTTTCGAGACAAGAAGACGGAAGTGCTCGACACTTATTAAGGGTGGCGGATTCGGATGGGTATGGTCCCAAGACCATCCTGCAATCTAAGGAATCAATCATGTCACCGGCGTGGTCACCCGACAGCACCCATCTTGCCTACGTGTCGTTCGAGAATGGTCGGTCCATGGTCTATATACAGCGACTCTCCGACGGTACGCGTAATCGTGTGGCAGAGTTTCAAGGTATTAACAGTGCCCCGGCTTGGTCGCCGGAAGGTCGTCGCCTCGCCATGGCGCTATCCCGCGATGGTAACCCAGAGATCTATGTATTAGACGTGTCAAATCGCCAGCTCGAGCGTTTGACTAGGCACCTTGGCATCGATACCGAACCTGCATGGTCACCGGACGGGCGACAAATCGTTTTCACCTCAGACCGTAGTGGCAAGCCCCAGATCTATCGCATGAACGCAGATGGCACCGGGGTGCAGCGCGTAACGTTTGAAGGTACGTACAACGCGCGTGCTTCGTACGCCGCAGATGGCCAACGTTTGACCTTGGTGACCAATCAAGGCAGTGGCTTTCGCATCGGCGTGTATAACATGAACAGCGGGGCCACTCGAATACTAACTGATTCGAGCCTCGACGAGTCTCCCTCGTTCGCCCCAAACGGGCAGATGATTCTCTATGCCACCAAGGCGGGTGGTAAAGGGGTGTTGGCAGCGGTGTCCGCCGACGGGCGGGTAAAACAGGTGTTGAAGTTCCTGCAAGGAGACGTGCGGGAACCGGCTTGGTCTCCATTTAACCGTAAACTATAAGGAGTCAAAATGATGCGCAATAAGCTGATCGTCCTGTTGGTGTTGTTGCTAGGCGTGACCGTGGTAGGCTGCGGCAAACGCAAAGCCGTAGAAGGTGTAGAAGTAGAAGAAACCATGGTAATCGATGAAGGCGCCAGCGCCACTGGTATGGATGACCAAAGCGGAGCAGCAGGAGGATTGTTAGGGGCCGGTGACGGAGATCCGCTCAATCAACGTCGAGTCTATTTTGAGTACGACAGCAGTGCGATCGATGATGAGTCTCGCATTATTGTCGAAGCGCATTCAGCTTATCTGGTAACTGACCCCAGTCTCAGCGTAGTACTCGAAGGCCACGCTGATGAGCGCGGCACACGCGAGTACAATCTCGCGCTGGGTGAGCGGCGCGCCCAGGCGGTCGCTCGACTGATGCAAGCGTTGGGCGTTACCGCCGATCGGATCCAGACTGTGTCGTATGGCGAAGAGCGGCCGGTGGCCTTGGGTCAAGATGAAGAATCATTTCAGTTGAATCGGAGGGTCGAGATCCTCTATGGCAATTAACTATCTCACAATTCCGTGGCGAATCAGCGAATACGGTTAGGGTTAACACTGGGGATACTGTTGGTGGTCGGTGGGTGTGCAAGCTCACCTCCGCCACCACAACCCCCTGCGCCGAAGGCGGACGCCGAGATGCTAAAGGCATTGGTGCAAATGGAGGCGATCCAGACAGAGCTGCAGGATCTCCGCAATGAAGCGGAGCTGCAGAGGCGGGAAGTGGAACGCTTGGTGCAACGACAACGCGAACTCTACCGTGAACTTGATCAACGTATACGTTCGCAGGAGCGTCAGGGTGGATTATCGCCTTCAACGCCGACGACGCCGTCTTTGTCAACATTGCCTAGTAACACCCCGACTTATCAGCCGAGTACGCCCAGTGTTGGTTCGGACGCTTCCACAACAACTGTTACACAACCGCAAACGGGTACCGAGCCCAGTGTGAACGAGATTACCATCGGGGCAACCTCACCCACTACTTCTTCTCCCTCAACCGCTACCCCTTCCACGACACAGCCGGCGTCGGGGGATGCCCAGGAAGCGTACCTGGCTGCATTCGAGCTCCTGCGTCAGAGTCGTTATGAGGACGCCATTTCTGCCTTTAACGGTTTATTGGCTCGTCACCCGAACAGCGACTTGGCCGACGATGCCCAGTATTGGATTGCCGAAGCACACTACGTCACGCGCAATTTCAACGCAGCGCTACAGGGGTTTCGCACGGTGATCAGTCGTTATACCCAAAGTCCGAGGGTGCCTGAGGCGCTGCTTAAGATTGGCTACGTCCAGTATGAGATGGGCGCCATGGAAGATGCGCGTGCCACTCTGACCAATGTGATCAATCAGTTTCCGGATAGTCGGGTTGCGATTTCTGCCCAAACTCGTTTGCAAAAAATAGAGCAGCAGGCGCCGTCGACTTCGACACAATGAGTCACACCTGCGTTTCGGTCGTAGGTACGCAGGCTAACACCGACCAACGCCTGCACATCACCGAGATCTTCTACCCGCGATGCCGATACAGCCGAACCCCGGAGTGAATTTGACAGCGCGCACAGCCGGTCGGGATAATGCGCCTCCCCCGCCCTTGGTCTGCAAGCTCAGTCAGTAGAGCATCTGGAATTTTGCGGGTTGTCTCTTCCAACAAGAGGAGACCGGAAACACACTCGGGCCGTTAGCTCAGTTGGTAGAGCATCTGACTTTTAATCAGGTGGTCGCAGGTTCGATCCCTGCACGGCCCACCATCCCGGATGGCTCTTCGATACCACACTATCGTGGTGCACTTTTGGTGCACTAGACGACAAATAACTACCAAACACGACAACTACTCCCAATAGGTTGACTGTTCTAGTGTGCTGATTGGTTTGTGGTTGTTAGTTGTGGCGTATTGTAGATTGATGCCTGAAGGAGTCTCATAATCCATTGCTGTTAGGTTCCAGGCCGCAGGGATAACAAAAAATAACAACGCCCGAAAAGGTATCCGCTTGGATCGAGACTCAATCCCTTGTAGTGGCGTAATCAGAAGGGGATACCCACCCCCACGGGGATATTGTGCGTGTGCGCTTCACAGCTTTTAGTCAAGCTCATGGCTACGAGTTGAGGGAGCTGTCGAGGAAAGTGTGGTCGAGCAGTCCGGGCAGAATGGACTGAGGCGCACTGTTTTGTCTAGGGACATACCAGAAGAACCTGTCAGGAAAGGTGGGGGCTTCTTTTGAGCATTGCACAAAAGCAAATGCCACTCTCCCCGACTGGTATCACGGTTCGCCGTTTAGTGACAATATCCAGCCCTATGGCGTATCGCGTTTCGATAGCGACAGTGACCGTACTCGGTATCGGCACCTTGGTGGGGGGCACGGTCGCGCTCGCACTTTACTTGGGTCTTTCGAGTGCGACCGACAACACCCGCAGCCTGCTGGCAGAACAGGTCGACGATTTCATCGATTCTGTGGCGCAGCGAATTTCAGATCGCTTGGAACCGGTACTGGCCCAAGCGAGCTGGATTGCCGAGCGGGTGGAAAGCGGCGTCATCGAGCTCAATGACACACAGTCCCTCGACCCCTTCATTGTTGGCGCGCTCTCGGCGACGCCGCAGGTCACGGGGATCGCCATCGTGCATCCGGACGGTCACAGCCGTCGTTGGGGCAGAGAAGGGCCGGAGATTATCGAGGAGGACTGGTCGAACCGACCCGAGATCATGGATTGGTTGGCAGTTGGCGCGGCCGCCACTGCGCCCGCGTGGCGCGAGCCGTTTTGGACCTACACACTCCAGGCCTATGTTCTGCTACATGACGTCGCGCTGCGCCGTGACGGTCGCTTTCTAGGAATGTTCGGTCAGGTCGTACCGATTTCGGATCTATCCGCCACGCTGGTCGAACTCACCAACGGCACCGGATTCGTACCCTTCGTTCTATATGACAAGGAGCAAGTGCTCGCGCACCCGACGTTGGTTGATGATATTCCGGCGACCACGGCGGACGAATCGCTAAGGCGACTTGACGAACTTGATGACGAGGTACTGCCACGCATCTGGTCTCCCGACAGTGACAGCCTGTTCATGCAACCTGATCTTGCACGGACCACCGCGGTGACCGTCGACGTACAAGGGCGCGACTATGTTTTTTTATACCGTGACATCGATCTTTACGGCCCACGCCCCTGGACCATCGGTGTGTACTTCGACTTGGAGGCCAATGACAGCACGGTCGTCGATCGCCTGTTTTTTGCGGCCGCTTCTGGGCTGGTCGTGCTCGCACTGTCGGTGCTTATCGCCGTGCTCATGGGGCGGCGCTTGAGTCAGCCCGTGCAGGCCATCGCCAGCGTTGCGCGCACCGTGAGCGAGGGGCGGTTGGCCGATGCACGCCCGTTGCCGACTAGCCTCGTGCGTGAATTCGACGAAGCAAACCGTTCGATCAATGGCATGGTCGCCGGCTTGCAGGAACGCGAGACCATCCGTAAGACCCTTGGCCGATATGTACCCGAGCAGGTGGCCAAGAATCTGCTCAGCGCAGGTGGCAAGCTCGACGTTGAGTCGGCCGAGGCAACGGTGTTGTTTT
>JAOTYS010000137.1 GCA_029861795.1 Gammaproteobacteria bacterium
AATGGCACCGCCTATTCTGAATTTGACTATAACCGATCTGGAATCCATCATTTCGGGTAGTAATTTTGAGATTGTTGAAACTGAAATGTGGGATGAAGAAAGTAAGATTCAGTGGGTTGTGGCGAGAAAAAAATAACAATCGAAAACTGCTGTCGATAGTCACTCCCTCTAAATCTTGTTTTCCATCAAAGTGATTTAAAATGACCAATAAATCAATCAACTACGCGCCTTCAGCGCCGGACGCAGAAAAACTACGCCGGTTATTGAAGCGTTAGGTGGATGTCTACATCTCAAAGGGCATCGAACTTATCAAAGATGTCCCAGGTGAAGGTCTAGAGGCGGCCAAAGGTTGTGCCGTTACGTATAACGCACGAATTTTCCTTCGCAAAGGTGACGAAGTAACTCAAGATTCGCAATCGATCTCCTTGTACGGATCGAGCCTAGATACCCGCATGATCGATGGTGTTGAACTTATCGATCACACCACAACACTAGGCAAGCGCCAGCCAATCGCGGGAGTCGAGAAATCGCTTTATGGAATGCGTCCGGCTGGGTATCGCGAAGTCTTCGTGGGACCGCATCTGGCTTATGGCGACAAAGGAATCAAAGGTTTAATTCCTCAAAACGCGATGCTTCGTATTCAACTTTGGGTACACGATGTTCAACCGCCACCAAACAATGCTATGCAACCGACGCGCAAAGCGCGCGGCTGATGGCCGGCGTTAGTCGCTGTTGCAGCCGTTATGCGGTGAGATGTTGCACTCGGCCCACATCTTGGAAGCAGCGGGAGGGGCGAAAGGAATGGCACGTATCGCAAGGAGCCGACCTCCTGATCAACCAATCGGGTATCCTCAGAATGAATAGTCATTGAGGACGACGCGGATGTTCGTCAAGACATTGGTCGAATTGAAAGCAAATGGAAAAGAGGTCGCATACACCGACGGCAAGCTTCGCGCAGTCGATTTTCTCACAAAGAGTGATGGATTAGGATTCACCGTGTCCGACGTCCGGTGTGCGGCCGGCTTGGATGAGGTACTTTGGTACAAACACCACTGGGAGGCCAACTACATCGTCGAAGGAAAAGGCACATTAGAAGAGATGTCGTCTGGTCAATCCTGGTCACTGGAGCCAGAAGTCATATTCACCGTCGGCCCAAAGGATCGGCACCGCTTTCGAGCAGAGCAAGACTTGCACGTCGTCAGCATATTCAACCCGCCACTGATAGGCACCGAAGAATACGATGAAGACGGATCGTTCGAATCTTCCGGAAAGGTTCTGCCAGGTCGCGACACCATGTTTGTGAAACGACTGGACGAGTTACGCGCCGACGGACGGGAAAAGGTAGTCGCCGGTGGTAGTGCCAGAAGTATCCGAATACTTCTCCAGGAAGATCGGGTGGGTTTTACTTTATGTGACGTTAGATTGGCCGCAGGCAACAGGAACGTGCTTTGGTACAAACACCATTGGGAAGCGAATTACATTCTGCACGGGCAGGGGAAGGTCTGTGATCTGACAACCGGTGAATGCTGGCCGATGGAGCCCGGAATGATGTATATCGTCGGTCCAGAAGATCGTCACAGTATGGAAGCTCATACTGATCTTCACCTGATCAGTGTTTTCAACCCTGCTCTACAGGGCGATGAACAGCACGATGAGGAAGGTACCATCCCTGCGTCGGGACCCCTGCCGCCCGGAATGTCGCCTAAGTGAAGTTCGGTAAGGCCTCGATGATCGTCAAACGAACCCCCGAAGCTCTTGAGTATTCAGAAACGATCTATACGGATGAAACAAACACATAACAACGCGCTCGATCTGACCGCCAAACCCCTACATTGTTTTGGCATCCTCGGTGCTGTGCACCACAGTGGCCGGTTAGTTTCAACGCTAGATTGCAACTACTATGAACCTTCGAGACTTGGCGATTCCCATCCTTCAAGCGCTAATTGGCGGTGTCGAGATCACGGAGCCCGCAGCAGCAGTTCTTGAACGCGGGTGCAATGGGGTCTCTTGCCATGACATGGACGCAACCTAATGCGGCATCGGTTCTAGTGTCACAGCTCATACATGTCGCATTGGTGGGGGACCATGACCCTACCGTCACCGCCCATGCCGCTATTCCTAAGGTGTTGGCGATCGCTGCATCAGCAACGGGCTGCTTGGTGCAGGGGGAGTGGGTCGCTACGCGAATCCTACCTGAGCGTACTAAGAGCGTTTTGAGTGGATTCGACGCGCTTTGGTGTGTGCCGGCCAGTCCGTACGAAAGCATGGCGGGAGCACTTGAGGCCATTCGTTTTGCCCGAGAGACGAAGCTTCCCTTCTTAGGTACGTGTGGAGGATATCAACATGCGGTGTTGGAGTATACGAGAAACGTACTCGGCTATGCCGAAGCTGATAACGCAGAGGTGAACCCTGATGCTGAAATGGCGCTAATCGGGCCGCTATCCTGCGCATTGGTGGAGAAAATTGGAACGATTGAGTTCATCGAGAACTCCTACATCCGTGGACTCTATGGAAACGCTGCGGTGACTGAAAGCTACCATTGTAGCTACGGCGTTGGTCCACAGTACTTGTCCATATTCGAAGGTAGTGACTTGTTAGTTAGCGGGATCGATTCGCAGGGTGAGCCTCGTGCGGTGGAGTTAAAGAGCCATCCATTTTTTATCGGTACCGCTTACCAACCAGAACGCAGTGCTTTGAGGGGCGAGCGCCATCCATTGATCAGCGCGTTCGTTCAGGCTGCAGCGGGTCGTCTCGCGTTGTGTGCCTGACAAAGCGATGGTGTTGACGCGGTGAAGTTACGTTGAGCTTCAGAGATATTCGGTGGCGCGCAATTCAGCGCCTCCGTTAGGCATAGAGGAACAAACGGTGACGCAGTATATGGTGATCGAGAACTTTCTACCGGGATGCAGAGACGCAGTTTACGAACGCTTTGCCCAAAAAGGACGCATGCTTCCCCAAGGACTAAAGTATATAGACAGCTGGTTGGAAAAAGACGGCGACCGGTGTTTTCAGCTAATGGAGACACACGACCGTTCATTATTCAATGAATGGATCGAAAACTGGAAGGATCTGACGGATTTCGAAATCGTCGAAATCGGGTCAAAGCCAATCAAAAATGGCGATGCCTAACATCCGGCTCCAGAGAGACGGCCCACCTGCGGTTTGCCGCGTCTGAGCGGCGCCGTCAGGCTACAGCAAGTGGATATAGTACCTATGTTTAGTCAAACCCAAAGATTTCGAAGACATGGGATATACGCTGTACGATGAAAACAATTCGAATCAAGGTCAAACCAAATGCACGAGTGCGTGAGCTCGAGGAATTGAGCGACGGAACATGGCTCGCTCGAATCAAGGCTCCAATCAATCGACGGTAAAGCGAATGAAGAATTGGTGGCGCTTGTGGCTGAGCACTTCGGCTTGCATAAGGCCCAGGTATCTATTAAGAGCGGGGTGTCGGGACGCATGAAGCTTGTAGGGCTTGAGAAATGATAGGTGATATTGTGGCTCAACAATCTTTCGGTTGTTACACCTCAGAGTAGATAGGTAAGACGTGGTGTGTCGAGCGACATTGATTTGGTTTACCGTTACCGCGCTGTTGCAATGGGAATTGCATCTACTGTTGGCCAGTAGGGCTACGCAGTCATAACTCGGTAAGTAGGCTGATAACCCACACACCTACGAAGTTTCCTGTTGCGCCTTCGGACAAAAATAGCCCACCATGGCTGTTAGGCATCGCTACCATCAATGAGAGAGGTTTTCATGAGCAACGATACTTTGCCTCGCAAAACTCGAGAGCTTCATAACCATCATTTTGACTCCACAATATGGAATGGCTTTGAGTTTCGAGACGATGACATCATCATCGCTACCTATGCGAAGTCAGGAACGACTTGGGTGCAACAAATTGTTTCTCAGTTGTTGTTTGACGGCGAAGAGGGCCTCGACGTAGCCGAGATGTCGCCCTGGCTGGACCTGCGCGTGCCTCCAAAGGAGGTGAAACTTCCTGTTGTTGCAGAACAGACCCACCGAAGGTTTCTCAAGACTCACTTGCCGGTCGATGCGTTGGTCTTCTCGGACAAGGCAAAGTACATCTATATCGGTAGGGATGGGCGCGATGTGCTTTGGAGTATGTACAACCATCATGCGAGTGCAAACGAAAAATGGTACGAAGCGCTCAATGATACTCCCGGTAGAGTCGGCCCTCCGATAGAAAAGCCACCACCATCCATTACGCAGTACTATCACGACTGGATTGATCGCGACGGACACCCTTGGTGGCCGTTTTGGGAGAATGTCCGATCATGGTGGGCAATTAGAGATCTGCCAAATGTATGTTTCGTGCATTTTGCCAATCTCAAAAGCGATATGCCCGGAGAGATTGGTCGAATCGCCGAGTTCCTTGAGATTTCCATCGACGAGACAAAGTGGGAATCTATTCTGGTTCACTGCAGCTTCGAGTATATGAAGGCAAATGCCACGCAGAGCGTACCCCTTGGTGGTCTTTTTTGGGACGGAGGTGCTCAAACATTTATCCACCAAGGTAAAAATGGTCGCTGGCGTGACATTCTGCAAGAAGATGAAGCTCTGAAGTACGAACGTCGTGCCCTTGACGAACTCGGGCCAGAGTGTGCCCATTGGCTCTCGACCGGTGAGATGTCTTAGCATTATTTTACTCAGCGATGTCGCCGAGGGTGTGTCTAAAGATGAAACTGCAATATGAAACTATGGCGTCAGCCAGACTCAGGAGAACTACCGTTTCAGAGTTGCTGGTATGGTTCTAACGCTGGGCGTTATCATCTCTGCATCAACAAGGCTTTTGGGTGGGTATGTTGGATCTCTCGGGGCGTGACCACCATCGTTAGACCATGCCGAGAGAACAATGGAAGAAATATACGTAGTGAAGTCTTCTGACCGTGGCTGAAAGTGAGGCCAATATGAGCAGATTGGAGGTATTGAATATGCAACCGTGCAAACCGCAATCTCCACGTATCACACAGGTATCCTGGGGACATATGATGATCGAGGGCATTGGTAAGGGAAAGGATTTCAAACTGTGGCCTGGCGGAGCTCGTGAGTGGGATTGGAGGGAGACAAATACACATCATGTCCCAGGCATCCAACCGAGTGATGTCGAAGAGCTAGTACACAACGGTAGCGAGGCCATTGTCCTCAGTCGAGGAATGCTGCTGAAGCTACGGACCTGCGAAGAGACGGTTGATTTACTCAAAGCAAAGGGAATCGATGTGCATATTGCGGAGACAAAAGAGGCAGCAGAGCTTTACAACGAGCTTGCCGCTGGTGGTGAAGCGGTGGGTGGGCTTTTTCACTCAACTTGCTAATAAACGTGCTTCCTAGCCGCGTCGTCTCCACTAACTCGCTTAGACGCGGCCAGAGTGGGAGAATCGGCTAGGGACTGTTGACATGAAAGCTCGCGGTGCCCTTAGGTTCCCAGCTAAGCAGACTACCTGTGGCTTAGGGCAGGACGTCAAGGTAACCCGGCCTCGTCGACAGGTTCTAGTCGTTTCCAAAGCACGGCTGTCCGCACTTGTTCGCTTGGTAGTGTGGATGGCGATTGTTGCAGTCTTTTATTACACCCTTCTAGGTTTAGGTGATGCGACCGATGACGCGGCGCCGGTTGGCGACGCCAAGGCATGGTTACTTGAGGATGGGACGAGGTGGTTGCTGCTATTGTTTCCGATCTTTATCGTTCCGTACTTAATTGAAGGCATCAAGGCGCTCACCGTCCAGGATGAGCTTACGTTTGACGGGCTATCACAAACGGTCAGGAAGAATGACCGAGAAGTGGCGACGTTCAATCAGATTGAGCATCTAAAACTAAGTACCATAAATGGACGCTGTGAAGAGCTCGCATTAACCGCGGTATTGATTGACGGTAATAGCGTCCAGATTCATACAAGCGGCACACTACTCAAGATGGTCGCTCTGGCAAATGACATCGCGGATATCTTACAGGTAGAGGTAGTGCGCAATGACTGAGATTACCTCTGCCACAACGTTCCGTCGCACGAAATCTTATTCGGGATTGTTGTGATCGATGTAACAGAGCAGACTTCGACTTCTCGGTGTCCTACTGGACGAACCAACGGAGGGAGGACGATCATGGGCAGCAAACTAACTCATTATATGAAGGAGTTGGTCGCGTATAACACCGTCGGTTTCGTGGCGACTGTCGATGAAGATGGCACACCGAACCTGTCTCCCAAAGGGACTTGTGTGGTGTTGGATGATGATCACATCGCGTTCGGCGAAATCCGGTCGCCGAATACCATTCGGAATCTGAAGGATCGTCATTCAATGGAAATCAATTTCATTGACTTATTCGCGCGCAAGGGATTTAGGGCAAAAGGGCACGCTGCATTCATCGAGCGCGGCACCGCGGAGTTCGAAGATTTAATCGAAAAATTCTCTCAATGGGGTGAGCTGACTCAGAAAATAAACGGTGTGGTGAAGCTGAAGGTAGAACGTGTACAGGTAGTTATATCTCCAGCTTATGGCATGGGCGCACAAGAAGGAGAACTACGGGCAAAATGGACAGCCTACTTCTCAAACACAAGACTCAAGATCTAGAAGCACCCTATCCCATCAGAAGTAGCTGACACTAGAGCTTCAAATATTCACTGGAGCGAACGTCTGACCAGTCGAGGATTTACTCACCATGCAGCTGAACCAGGTTACCAAGCGACTCATGAAGCTGGACACGGCGAGTCTTGCTGACGCGAACAAGGCTCTGCGTATTATGGATCCGGCCATTCGTCCCATTCAGTGTGGCCTGAAACTGATCGGTGTTGCCCATACGATCCGTTGCCACGAGGACTTCCTCACAGTAATTAAAGCGCTCAGGGACGCCACTCCGGGTGAAGTGTTGGTCATCGATACAGGCGGGAGCCGGACAGCAGTGGCCGGTGAGCTATTCTCGACAGAGGCGAAACGTAAGGGGCTTTCTGGACTGGTGATCGACGGCGCTTGCCGCGACACGGCGAAGCTTAAGACTTTGGATTTACCTGTCTACTCTCGCTCGGTCACCTCAGTTGCCGGGACGACCTCCGCCATAGCCGAAACACAGATTGCCATTGAATGCGGCGGGATAAAGGTGAATCCTGGAGATGTAGTATTTGGCGACGATGATGGAATAATCGTGGCCTCCTGCGATGAACTAGCGCGACTTATTTCGGTTGCGGAAGATATCCAACGGAAAGAAGAGGCGATTCTTCGGCGAATGGACCAAGGCGAGTCACTCTTAGACATGATCAACTTTGAACAACATTGGGAAAACGTTCGAGACGGCAAGCACAGCAAGCTGGAATTTAAGACATAACGGGTAACGAGACGGTTTTGTCTGCAGCGTTGTGACGCTCGTGGCGATCCCTTTACTTGCGAGGACTATGTGGAAATGGCAGCGCTGTCTTATCGCTCATCCAAAACAGAGATCAAACAAAGTACTATTCACGGCAAAGGGCTATTCGCCAAGGCCGACATCGCCCATGGCGAGGTCGTTGCTGTCAAGGGAGGGAGTGTTCTTAGTGGACGGGAGTGGTCAAAGCTCGAGCCAGAGCTGGGCTCTGCGGAGATACAGATATCGGAGGATCTTTTCATAGCGCCAGTTTCCGCCGATGAAAGAGAAGATAGCATGTTGTATAGCAATCACTCTTGCGATCCGAACATTGCGATTCATGGTCAGATCGTTTTTGTTGCGATGAGGGACATCGCTGCAGGTGAAGAATTAACCCATGACTGGGCAACCACGGATGATCTCGGCTATGAGATGCAGTGTCACTGCTGCTCACCAAAGTGCCGTGGCACAATCACCGGACGGGATTGGATGAAGAAAGAACTGCAAGAAAAATATAGAGGGTATTTTGCGTGGTTTCTACAACAGAAGATTGATAAGTCATGACGCAGCCGACTTGGCGACTCGGATAGGAAGGCTTATTTGGAATCGGAGGGCTCTGGGCTGGATACAAAGGAACTACCCATCGGTGAGAGCGTTGTTTCAGTAACAAGTGTTGCGCCACCCTCCGACAGCATCTACCGCGGGCAGACCGTCACCCTCAAGCCGGTGGATCCCGCAGAAGACGTGGATGAATTGTATGAAGGCTCTCATGGAAACGATCAAAACGCTCAAGTTTGGACCTATATGGCCTATGGGCCGTTTGCCAGCGCGGGCGCTATGCGTGAATGGTTGGAGAAATGTGCGAGCTCAACGGATCCACTTTTCTTGACGGTCCACTCCAACGAACAGTCGACGCGCGTCGGCATGGTGAGTTTTCTTAGTGTCGTACCGGACATGCGACGTTTGGAGCTAGGGCACATCTGGTATAGCCCTGTAGTCCAACGCAGTAAAGTCAATACTGAAGCCATCTATCTCATGTTGTGTGAGGCATTCGATAAGCTTAACTACCGAAGGGTCGAGTGGAAGTGCGATGCGCTTAATGAACGTTCGCGGGCAGCGGCCATGCGGCTTGGATTCAGTTTTGAGGGGATATTCAACCAACACATGATTGTCAAAGGCCGCAATCGCGATACGGCATGGTACGCGATGCTTGATAGCGACTGGCCAGAAGTGAAATCGAATATGCAGAAATGGTTGCGTTCTGAAGACAATCGGGTGTCACTGCGTAAGCTGAATGACAAGATCGTGAGACCTGGTGCTAACGATGTTTGATCTCATTCGTGAGCAGCGGGGTCTATGCTGAAGTAACACTTATCACTATGCCTTGCGTTTGCCGCCGGCATGACATTTTAAGTTAGATGTTGGTGCGGTTGTCACGTCCATTTCAAGCGATGACCAATCCGCCGCTTACGATCATTGTCTCACCGGTGCAATAAGTATTGGCGCCACTCGCGAGGAAGCAAGCCGCCTCGGCAATTTCGTGTGGTTCGGCGAGGCGCCCCATTGGTATGCGGGGCGTGACTTCCTCGGCGCGACCATGGGTGCGAACGCGCGGTGTGTCGGTAAGGCCTGGGGCCACGGCATTAACTAGGATGCCGTCTTTCACATAGGCCATGGCGAACGTGCGGGTTAGACTGATCACGCCGGCCTTGGCGGCTGCATAGTGTGCCATCTCCGGAAAACCGATGAATCCATCCACTGAAGCGATGTTGACGATTCGTCCGCCACCGTGTTGACGCATGTGTGTGGATGCGGCGACAGAGGTGTGGAAAAGCCCCCGTAGACATGCATCCATCACCGTATCCCATTCCCCGTCTGTGATTTCTTCTATCGGTGTGTAGATATAGATGCCTGCGTTATTGACCAGCACGTCGATGTTGCCGAGCGCTGTGACGGCCTCGTCAAATGCTTGATGACAGGCGCCCCGTGCGCGAAGATCGGCTATGATTCCGACGGCTTGCACGCCATCGTCCATGAGATTTTGCACGAATGGTGAGAGTGTCTGGTTGTTCTTATCGATAAGCGCCAGGCGAGCGCCGCGCTCCGCGGCAAGCTTTGCAATTGCCTCACCGATGCCTTGTGCGGCCCCGGTGACAACCACCGATTTATCCTTCATAACTGGTATCTCCCGTTGAATTGAAGTCGGTCGAGTCGTTTGATGATACTAACTGAGAAAGACGATGTGACCACTACTGTGCCAGTAGGTCGCACAATATGATGGATCTGAGGCTTAGGCGATTTGCCCGCCGCGTAGCGGCTGTAGCCAGGCCGAGGTAATATCTATTGCAGATTAACGGGGGATTCACATCGTCTCCTGATTTTTTCGCACAATGGATCCAACCGAACAAAAACTGGTATCAGACGTAGAGCGACACGGTTGGCACGTAATACATGTATTAGGGGACGATGAGTATCCGAATTTTTCATACACTGTCGGCTTGTACGACACGTTCGAGCACCCCGAAATCATATTGATCGGACTAAAGCAAGAAATAACCAACGTACTGCTAAACAATATGGGCGTTGACATCAAAGAGGGCAAAGGTTTCGAGCCGGGTCAGTTTTACCAGGGGATCCTCGATAACTTCCAATGTTGGATCGGTGAAGTGCCTAAGTCGGAGTATGGAGCCCATGTTGGCTTTGGACTTTGGTATTACGATGGTGATAACTTCCCGTTAGTACAGTGTGTATATCCTTCCACGAATAATGTATATCCCTGGGAGCGGGAGTTTCCTGAGGACAGTAAGTTTTGGGCTAGGATGTTGACCGCGCCTCCAGGCGAAAGTGACCTTCCCTAGCATGACTAGGCAGATACTATGAGATGGCACAGTATCCGTTGATCGAAGTAGAAGATTCAGTGCTGATCGTTATCGATGTGCAGGAATATTTCTTGAAGAAATTTCCGCCTGAGCTAAGGGGACCGTTACGTAGCCGAATCCGTTGGCTGATCGGTGT
>JAOTYS010000002.1 GCA_029861795.1 Gammaproteobacteria bacterium
GGACGACGCTGTCTGGCGAGGCGATCGAGCTGTGCGAGTTCGGTGGGATTGAGCTCTGCGGTGAGACAAAGTTGACGGATTCTGCACTCTTTGCAGGACCGGGTGTCGGGATCGATATGGAACACATTGCTGGGTGTGGTAGTGGTCATCATGCTGGTCCTCCGAATGGTTCGTTTTGCATCGGTCCAACCAAAACGCCTGCGACCGTTAGGCTTGTATGCCGATATTATTGGGCGGCTAAGCAGATTGAGTGAATCCGCACATTCCCGTAGATCAACTGCGGAATATACGTATATCGCTTCGGGGCCTTTGGGGTTAGGTTGTTTCCTTCAACCGGGTTACAGTCGGAGTGGGTGTTCGGTGTGGGGATGGTAGATTCCGCCTTAAATAGCACAGCAGGTAAAGATGGTTTGCGCAATCAGCTGCGTGAAGCGGAGGCTTATTTTACTGCCCTGCTTGACGCCGCGGTGGATGCGATCATTGTGATCGATCATGACGGGGTGATTCGCGCTTTCAATACCGCGGCACAGTGCATGTTTGGGTATGCTGTGGAAGAGGCGCTCGGCCGAAATGTCAATATGTTGATGCCGGAGCCACACCGCACCGCGCACGACAATTATATTGAGAAATATTTGACCACCGGGGTAGCCAAGATAATCGGTATCGGTCGTGAAGAGCGTGCGGTGCGCAAGGATGGGACAGAATTTCCCATGGACCTCGCCATTGGCGAGGTCCAGCATGCAGGGAATCCTCATTTTGTCGGGATAATCAAGGACATTACCGAGCATCGTCGTCTGGAGCAGGAGGCCCACCAGATGCAGAGAGAATTGGCGCACGTCACCAGGCTTAGCGTATTGGGTGAGATGGCGAGCGGCATCGCGCATGAGATAAATCAACCCTTGACTGCTATATCAACCTATGCGCAAGCATGTCAGCGCATGCTTAAGAATACGGACGCCGATCCAGCGGAACTGCAGAACGCCTTGAAGATGGTCAGTGAACAAGCGCACCGAGCGGGTGAGGTCATCCGCCGCTTACGCGCATTCGCAAAGAAACGTTCGACAGAGCGCCAAATAGCGCAGGTGAGCGATTTAATTGAATCCGCACTGAGACTTGCGGAGCCGGATAGTCGTACGCGAAAATTTGATATACATCTTCAGCTAGCTGATGCGTTACCAGCGGTGATTGTCGATGCAGTGCAAATCCAGCAAGTTGTTCTCAATCTACTTCGTAATGCCATGGATGCAGTAGAGGAGTGGGATTCTGAGGACAGGGTGGTTACGGTGACGGCAGAATCGGACGAAGATGGCTATGTTAAGATTTCGTTCACTGACGGCGGTGCCGGATTGTCCCCTGAGGCCATCGAGCACTTGTTCGATCCCTTCTTTACAACCAAAGAGTCCGGTATGGGTCTCGGACTCTCGATTAGTCGGTCAATTGTTACTTCCCATGGGGGCGAGATCAGTTTTCATGCAAATCCGCAAGGCGGAACAACGTTCTATTTCACCATTCCACCAGTGGTACGAAAAGAGTAGGTGGCGATTAAGGATAACCAAGTTGTTTTCATCGTCGACGATGACAAGGCCGTGCGCGACTCGCTGCGCCTGCTGATGAAATCAGTGGGATTGGATACCAAAACATTCGCATCAGGTAGGGAGTTTCTCGAAGAATACCAGCCAGAAACCTGCGGATGCTTGGTATTGGATATCAGGATGCCAGGTATGAGCGGATTAGAGCTGCAGGAGCAACTCGTCGCAAAGGGGATTGACTTGCCTATCATATTCATCACCGGGCATGGCGATGTGCCCATGGCTGTTCAGGCTATGAAGCGAGGTGCCACGGACTTTATTCAGAAGCCCTTTCGCGATCAGGAGCTGCTGGATCGTGTCAATGATGCATTGAAATATAGTCGGTCGGATCGGCAACATTCTGTAGAGAAAAATGAGACCATGCGGCGGGTCGACACACTGACTCCGCGGGAGCTCGAAATCATGAATATGATCGTGGATGGCAAGGCGAGCAAGGTAATCGCCATCGATCTTGGAGTGAGTCAGCGGACTGTGGAGACTCACCGTGCACGTGTAATGGAGAAAATGGACGCGAGATCGTTGGCACACCTCATTCAGATGGCCATTCTCGCGCGCACAGATCTGATCGATTCTCGCGGTTAGACGGCCGCCATAGGCCTATCCTGGTATCTCGGCTTCTTTCCTCAGGATTCGCGAATTCGACCGTGAACTAGCTCAGATTGCTAATTCTTCGACCTTGGGTCGAAATTCGTTGACTTGGGTCAATTCTGTTTGCGTGATTTGGATTTCTAATTGAAATCACAGTAGGTAGGTAATGAGTCGTGCCTGAAGATACAGATTCCGCAACGATTTATGTGGTAGAGCACGATAAGGCAGTGCGTGATGGTTTGAGGGCGCTGCTGTCGCAGCTCAATGCACAGATACAAGTTTATGATCAGGCCAAGGACCTATTGTCTTTGCAGCGAACATCGGGACCGGCCTGTTTGGTGACCGAACTATTTCTGCCGGATATGAGCGGACTAGAGCTGCTAAAGAGGCTGCGCAAGTCCGGGGACGATATCCCTGCCATCGTTCTTGCAATCCAAAGCGATGTGCCGACTGCGGTTGAGGCGATGCGCCTGGGTGCAATCGATTTCATCGAAAAGCCGTTTGTGGAGCATGTGTTGCTTGAAAGGGTTCGTGAGGCGCTGCGCTCACAGGAAGTCATCCACGCTTAGAGTTATCGGATTGGCTTAAACTTAATGCGGCTACACTGGGTAAACGTTGCTGATTGACCATGGGGAATGAGTTATGTTGACCTATGAAGATTGTCTTGGAATGTGTGATTTCTCCAAAGAGGAAATCGAGTCAATCGCACGTCAGGCGCATGTCCCGGAGATCATCGCAATCGAGTTGGCGGAATATCTGATTCACTCTGAGAATGGTCCGCCACGGATCCGGCGGATAATCTTCGATGACATCGTGCATGCGCGAGCCACCGGAGATACTGTCCGTTTAGAGAAATTAGAGTTGGTGTTAAAGCATTTTATAGCCACCCATCCAGATCGAGACACGGAGAATGGCGTTGAGGTGGGCGAGAAATGTTGACGAGCCTTCACAACCAACGAAAAGCATCGTAGGTGATCCGGAACACCGTGCAAGTGCCGATATTTGGATGGCAATAGTCAGTTTGGAAGAGATCGTATCTCGTCTCACACAGGATACCTCGATCGATTCAGACACAATTCGATCAACGCTACCTAATCAGCAGTGCCGACGCACATCACAGTTTCGGCTCCGCCCCAGTAAAGCTTCACTGTGCTGTCATCTTCGATGAGGGCACCGCAGGAAAAGACGACGTTGTGGACGTAACCTGTCAACTCGTATGGCTCCTGCGGCGAAACAATCCATTCGTCCAAAACGCCGCGCAGCGGTGGCGGGATTATCGAGATCGTGTAGGGCGACGCCGAGCCGATAAACCGCTCTATCCATGGTTCGAAACGCGCCGTGATAAATGTTTAACCACCCTTCCGGGGCTCTTTGCCGGCCACCGGGCAGCGATATCCTACTTTATGGATACGCCCGCAGATACAGTGTCGGTATAGATACTTAATGAGTCGATCGAGGCGTGCGGAAGCTACGCAGATTGAAGTATCGGCGGCTCCGTAGTACAGACGCACAGTCTGTTGATCTTCCTCGAGCAGCCAACCGCAAGGAAACACCACGTCCGGCACGTCGCCGCTACGCTCATAATCCTGTTGCGGCCCAAACACCCATTCGTTGCCGCGAACCAGCAAAACGCTAGGGTCGTCGCGGTCGAGCAACGCCATCCCCAAGCGATAGATCGCGCCCGATGCGGTGGTGCGAACACCATGGTAAAGCAGCAACCAACCGTATTCCGTTAACATTGGCGGTGGACCAAGGCCGACCTTGTGTGCGTCCCACCAACCACCTTCCCGGGCATGAATCAGCACCGTGTGATCACCCCAGTGTTGTAGATCCGGACTCCAAGACAACCAAATGTGCGCACCCACGTGTCGTGTTGCAGCGCTGGTGGAGACGGGACGGTGAATGAGTGCCCAACGCCCGTCAAAGGTGGAAGGAAATAGCGCGGCGTCTTTGTCCTCCGGCACCATTAGGTTTCCCCGTCGTTCGAATGCTTTGAAATCTCGCGTAGCTGCGAGACACACCAACGGTCCTCCACGAGAGAAACCGGTGTACACTATCATGTATTCATCACCGCATTTGGTAATGCGTGGATCTTCGATACCCCATGTCTCTTCGTAACGCGTTGCATCCATGATAAAGCTCGGTAGCGGATCGATCTTCCAGTTCGAGTATCCGTCCTCGCTGCGTGTCACGCTGAAGTGCGAAAGACCGGTGCGATCCTCCACCCGCACTAGTAACAGTGTTTCATTGTTGTGGGTCGTCACCCCCGGGTTGAACACGGCGTTGACCGTGTAAGGCCAATCCCCAGGGACAAGAATGGGATTATTCGGATAGCGTTGGAATAGCTCGTGCTTTGGGCTCATCGTTCATAACTCAGATCGATTGTGGATCGCCGGCGTCAGGAATCGCTGACGCAACAAGATAAGAACTCAAGGTAACAGCAATCGGACTGAAGAGCGTATGCGGTCAATCCATGTGGAGAGTCTCACGATTGAGACTAGGGCTGCAAACAATCAATAAAATCCGACCTACAGCGGCTCGACCATCTGTCGGAGCTGTTCCACTCGCTCCAGCACCTGTGGTGAGCTCGAACCCAGCAGGCTGTATTCCTCTAAGACCGCGTAGGCCTCTTTTGCAAAAGGACCATCCGGAGCTGCGCGAATTGCCGCTTCGAACAGAAATTCCACCTGAGGTACGGCCCAATAAGGTCGAACGGTACGGGCTTCTATTACCCCAAGCATATAATAAGCCTCGGCGATATCCGCGCCCTCTTGTCGACCTTCTTGTTCATCAATATACCGATACAGTATGCTTGATACGACAAGGTCTTGAATCACACGCTCACGACCTGCAGGAAAAACGCTAAGGTCATCCGCTTGTGTGAATAGGGTCCTTGCTCGTTGTAGATTGGGCGGGGCGCCCAGCTCCCCAGACAGCTCTTCAAGGCCACTGAGCCACACTTCTAAATGACGTCGAATATAGAAGGGCAAGTCTGGACGACGAGAAAATATCTCTAGCGTTTGTTTTGGTCGGTCTAGCTGATGCAGTACACGAATACTGACTACCAGGTAATCCACTAGGTCGCCGTCGATATCGATGTCGATGGGATCGGCCATTAGATCAGCAAAAAGTGCTTCCCAGGTCGACAGCGCATCGCTAAATTGACGCGTAGCCACTTGAAGCTCTGCCTTTCCTTGTAGAGAAAGCAAGTCGAGCTCAACACGGTCCATTAAGCGTTCTGCAAATGGAAAATCGCGAGCGCTGGGAAGTCGTGAATGACAAGCTACGCAGCGCTGAGTAAGATCAAACAGATAGGATTGGGCGTACTCAGGTTGATCGTGCTCGTAGTAGTACTTTAACTCTCCCACTGTATCGGATAAGGATTGGCTCAATAATGCAAACTCTAGGTCCCGGCCTCGAGCGTGTGTTTCCAGTTGTTTGGTCGATTCAAACAAGGTATTGATATTGTTCTGAATGTTCGCCTGCTCAGATGGATCGAAAAATCTATCTTCGTCTATGCTCAATGGCAGCAAATAGGCCACCGCGTCAAACACACGATGCATAATCGCTGTGGACTCTTGTGTCGCGGCGACGGTTGTAATCGCCGGAGTGGCTGCAATGCTCATGAGCACCGCAATGATGAACAAGCTCAATACTACGCGGCGGGTATTGCGCATGAAAATTCCCTTTGTTGGCTTGGATATCATGTGGGACTACGCTGTCGATGGTCTTGATTCAAATCAAACATTCGCATGATGTGCGGTTGCTTGGCGGAACATTGCTGCACAATGTGCTCGAAACTTCGCGAGGAACTCTAGATTGTTGACGCCAAGATGTCCAAAAGCCGTGAGGCTCTATCTCCTTACTCTATTTTTGTTTGTAGGCCTATCGGGGCTTGCGGCGGCTGCGGACCTTGACGCTCATAAGCTACGAGCGTTTTTGAGTGCGGAGGGGCTTGAGATTTCCGGGCAATCCCTGGATGCAAGCATGCTACGACGCTTGTATTCGGCCCGCGGGTTTGCGCCGCTCTGGATGGAGAACCACATGCTAACACCAATGGGTCGTGCGGCGCTCACAGTGTTGGGTCAGTCATTCGACCAAGGTCTCGATCCCGCAGCCTATTATCTTCCCGAAATTCAAAGCGGCTATGCGGCCAGCGACAACGCCCGTGCAGTGGGGCTTGAGCTGCTGATCTCGAGCGCTTTGCTACGCTACGTGAACGATGTCGCCGTTGGGCGTCTCGAGCCAAAAGAAGAGAACCCTGAGCTCTTTGTCTATCCCGACCCGCCTGACTCCGTGCCAGTGCTGGAGCAAGCGGTAGCAAGCGGCGATCTGGTTAAGGCAATGACTCTGTTGCCGCCGACATACGTACAGTATGAGCGGCTGAAGCGTGCCGTTGAGGCCTACCGTGCCCTGGCAAATCGTGGTGGCTGGCAACAGATACCTGACGGAACAACTCTCAAGCCAGGCATGCGGGACCCTCGAGTGGTGGCACTTCGTGCACGGTTAGCAGTGACCGATGGTGCACAGATGGGCACCGCAGCTGATGACATGTTTGACACCGCATTGGTGGCAGTAGTGAAGCGGGTTCAAGCCCGCCATGGACTGGAAGCTGATGGCCTTGTAGGAAAGGATAGCGTTGCAGCATTGAACATCTCAGCGAACGACCGTATCCGCACTTTACTGATGAATATGGAGCGCTGGCGCTGGTTACCTCGGGCACTTGAGAACCGTTTGATCGTCATTAACGCTGCCAATTTTCGCCTCTATGTCATCGAGGATCGACAGATAAAACACTCGATGCGGATAATCGTTGGCAAACCCTACCGGCGCACCCCCATCTTTAGTAGTCGACTCAGTAACATAGTCTTTAATCCGGATTGGACAGTGCCGCCGCGCATCGCTCGGGAAGATTTGCTGCCCAAGATTAAGAAAGATCCAAGTTTTCTGACACATAATGGCTATAAAGTGCTGAGCGATTGGACCACAGATGCCACCGTCCTCGATCCGCAAAGTATCGATTGGTCCGTATACGGTAAGGGCTACTTTCCCTTTAAGCTTCGCCAGTTGCCCGGGGCGAGTAACGCGCTCGGTCAAGTGAAGTTCATGCTGCCGAACCGATACCACGTCTATCTACACGACACACCGAGCCGTGAATATTTTGACCGTCAGGTTCGCTCCTTCAGCTCAGGTTGTGTACGACTCTCTGAGCCGTTCAAGCTAGTTGAATGGTTGCTATACTATAGCAAGGAGTGGAATACCGCGCGGGTGCAAAGTGTGCTGCGCTCAGGGCAGACGGTTGCAGTCCCGGATCCATCGCGTACACCCGTTTACTTCACTTATTTTACAGCTTGGGTAGATGATCAGAATGTGGTTCAATTCCGCCCGGATATTTATGGGCGCGATGCGGCACTCGCCGCTGCGCTCGCTAACCAACTCTTGACACTATCAACGGGCGAATAAGGCTCGTGAATAGCAAAAATGAAGGGAGGATACTCGTGGAGCTTAAGCGTCGCTGTTTTCTGAAGAGATCGACCGCTGCAGCCATGGTGCTGCTCGCCAGTCCCAAAGTATTTGCGCACGTGGAAACCGAACGCCGGATTGGTTTTTCGAACCAGCATACTGGGGAATTGGTGGACGCCGTCTATTGGGCGGATGGTCAATACGTTCCGGATGAATTGGCGCGGATTAATCATGTGCTGCGAGACCACCGGACAGATGACATATTTCCAATCGAGCCAGGTCTGCTCGACGTGCTTCATAATCTGCGTAGATTGACTGGCTTAGCGAAGCCGTTTGATTTGGTCTCTGGTTATAGGTCACCAAAGACCAACGCTATGCTCCATGAAACCACGAAAGGAGTCGCCAAAAAAAGTTTTCACATGATGGGAATGGCGGCCGACGTATGGATTGCGGGTTACGATTTGAGGCGGTTACGCGATGCGGCGGTTTCTCTAAAGGCTGGTGGTGTCGGCTACTATGCAAAATCGGGTTTCATTCACGTCGATATTGGTCGCACACGTTATTGGTAGGCGGCTCATATCTTGCGGAGAACGGCACGTAACATCCCATCCCCGCTGCAGATAAAAACGAGGGACTAGAGCGGGCTTGCGACATCGTAGTTTTCGTTCTTAGTAGTTGTGTAATATCTAGTTATTCGGGACGATCCACCGCTAGCGCTAAACTTACCCCAATTTGACGTTCATCAAGGCGGCCTCGCCGGGGCCGTCTAATAATATTACGTTGTCTCGAACCAAATTAAGGAGATCGGCTCTTATGAGTACAAGGCTAATTTTTTCACTACGATCTGCGATCCTCGGCACTGCTCTTATTCTGAGCGTTGGCAGTATCGACACCGTTCGAGCGCACTCGGATGATGGAGACGATGACTCGGGCTGTGGCTCGGCTATGGGGATGAGGGGCCACGGGGGCATGCAGGGGCAAGGACACATGGGAATGATGGGCCACGGAATGGGGCACATGGGAATGATGGGTCACGGAATGGGGCACATGGGAATGACGGGGCTTATGGGTATGGACGGAAGGTGGGGAGCCCAGCGCTGGCTCGACCTAAGCGATGAGCAGCAAGCGAGTATCGACACCATCACCGATGAACAGCGCCGTGCCCAGTGGGATTCCATGGGCAAGATCATGGATGAGCAATCGCAATTGCGTCGTTTGTGGTCAGCGCGGCCCCGTGATGCCAAGGCCATCGGTGACGGGTACGGTCGCATGTTCGCTCACATGCAGAGTGCAATTACTACCGTTGTCGAGGCACAGAATCGAATCGACGAGATACTTACCGCTGAGCAACGAGAGCAGCTGCACCAAATGCAACGCGGCCGCTGCAAGGGCTCGCATGGCGCGGGTATGGGTCACGGAATGATGGACTAATAGCGCGAGGATGCACGTAGTTTCTGTCCCACGCCCTGGCCTCAACGCCGAGCGCTTTCTTTGGACACGGACCGATCTCGTGGGGCAGGTCGACTAGATTGACACCGAGCACCCCACAAGATCGCGTATCATCTGAGGTCAGAGTTCAAGCGGGTCTGACGGGAATATTACGTCCTTTTTTCTTGGCCTGTTTAGACTTGTGTGCGACGACCTTAAGTAGGCCTTTCGAAAAATCGGCGTCCACCTTGCTTGTATCCACGTCCTCCGGCAGACGAAAAGTACGGCGAAAATTGCCGTAGCGTCGCTCTTTGAGGTGGTAATCTTTGTCAGACTTCTCTCGCTCTTCGCGCTTTTCACCCTTTATGGTGAGAACATCATCGCTTAAGGAAACATCCAGATCTTTTTCGTCCAATCCAGGGAGTTCGGCGGTGATCTCATAGGTCTTGTCAGTTTCGGTCATGTCCATTCGCGGAGACATGTCCCACGGGCGACCACGGAATGGTATTTCAATGTCCTTAAACACATCCAGGTCCGGCCATAATCTTCGTGACCACAGGTCAGGCCAATGATGAAGATATCTGTCGAATAGGCCTTCCACCTCTGCACGCAAACTGGCGAGAGGATACTGAGGTTCAGGTTTACTTTCGACCGGTGTGCTTTGGACCGGTGTGCTCTTGGTCTTACGCTTGGACTTGCTCTTTTTCTTCGCGGCTACTTTTGTCGTCTTCTTTACCATGGTCAACCCTCCTAATCTGTTTGCAATATTGAGATAACGTACACATGATCTAGGTTATCGGGCGGCTACGCTCTGATTTAGATCAAAAATCCTACAGTGAGAGGTCTCTTGCTGCAAGTGTACGATTTCTCCCTGTCGGGCCGGGGATATCGTCATCAATGCTTATGGTCACTTTGTGAGACTGCATCAGCCAAAGCCTTGAGGACGTCTGTAGCCGATATAATGCCGATCGGTTTGCGCCCTCTACAGACGATCACACGGTGCACGTGATGGCGAATCATCTTGCGGGCGACTTTTTCCGCGTTCAGTCGTTCACTCACAGAGTAAACGATAGGGTTCATGACGTCGGCAACATATCCCGTATTGCAATCTTCCAGCTGAAAGCCACGTGGGATGTGTTGCCCTTCAATACGTGCTGACTGATAGAAAAGCGAGTCAAATACTAGCTCATCATCTCGAGTCAGATTGTAGGCAACGAGATCAGATTGAGAGATTACTCCAATGACATCGCCATTGTCATCTATGACCGGGGCACCCGAAATACCTTTCTCGACAAAAAGCTTGAAAACGTCGCGCAGATCTGTGTCCGTGGATACGCAGACAACCTCTCGGGTCATGATATCGCGTGCTAGCCGGTTCATTCTGGGATTTCTCTTGTCTAAGTAGAATAGGGATTACTGATATTCTATCTTCCGGTCACAGGTATTGATCCAAATCAACTATCTTCTCCAATGAACGCGTGATCATCATCACTCCGATGCAAGGAGATGTAGTGATGATTACGTTTGTCATGCTGTCAAGATTGTCGCCCGGTGTGCTGCGGGAGCCGAAATCTCTCGAAGATCTGGAAAAGGCGGCAATGGAGCGGGTGCGTGCAGAGTGTCCTAATGTCGAATGGATTAGTAACTATGCAGTTATGGGTCCCTGGGATTATCTCGATATCTTTCGAGCGCCGGATATAGATACCGCTAGCAAAGTGTCGACGTTGATACGCACGTTTGGTCATGCGCATACAGAAATTTGGACCGCAGTGGAGTGGCGAACCTTTAAAGACACTATCCGGGAGCTGCAGGTGAGCGAACAGTAGCCGGATGTTGAAAAGCGCCTATTGAGGACCGTGGGATCAGAGTTCTGGTTGAAGGTCATGTCTCCATGTGATGTTTGCCAATGGTGACCTGACGAGCCTGCGGTCCTTTGTTCCCTTGTTCCTCTATATATAAGACTTCCGTCCCCGGATTCAAAAAGCCGAAGTCTCCATTAATTAAGCTATTGCGCTCGAAATAGACCTCACGCTTATCGGGTGTCAGCAAGAAACCGTATCCTTGTTCCGGAAACACTCTGAGTACCTTGGCATGGAGGTGTGCCTCATGGGTCTTAACGTCGCCGCGCTGGCGGCGGGCGTAGTCCTGGAGTTGTCGTTTTGCAGCGTCAAACGCGTCGCGAATGGCTACGTAGACATCCTCGTGAGAACCATGGGCAGCGGGGTCACGGTTGACCACGATCTCACCGCCGGGTACTCCGATGTCCAGCCGAATATGATAGAGGTTACCCTTGCGGTGATGAGAGTGGGGCGCCTCAACCATAACTCGACAACTCATGATGTGATCATAGAAATTGGATAGTTGCTCAGCTCTTTTGCGAATGGCGGCTTCAATTGCATCCGATTGTTGTAATCGCCGCCATGTGATTTGTAAGGGTAATTTCATAGTGAGATCAGTACGTTAGCGGGTTAAGTTTAGCTACGATAACAAGAGCCGGCGCGAACCCATACACCGGGTGGTTCGCAGCGTAACAGTTCGTCCCCACTGCAGATATATTGTCCAATGGGATAGTCCTCATTATTGAAGTAGCACACGCCTGTTTCCAGCTCTAAGTCCAGAGACGTCTCATCGAGATCGGCGTCATCAAAGATTGGAGAATTCTTTGCAGTGGGGTCGGGTGCGCCCACCGACGGTGCATCGATATGTTCAGCCATACAGTTCCCCTTGTTTAAGCCTAGGATAGCGATGATCTTTAGACGAAGATCATCATTCAATACTTCTTGCATATGCTATTGACCCTAACAATAGAGTCCATTGATCCAGATCAATATCACCAATCAGGCAAGCAGGACTGCCACAAGCCCGCTCAGGAAGATGCCGTCAAAGGTTCCTCCGCCACCAATGGAGGCGAGTGGTGTGCCAAGTTTGCGAATGGATCCGAGGCGTAGGATATCTGCACCAATGAGTACACCCATAGTGCCTGCAATATAGGCAAGTGGGGCGCTTTGCTCCGCGTTTGTCAGTGTGGAAGTCAATGCCGCGCTTATGGGCGCGACAAACATAGGCATCCCTATTCCAAGGCCGGGTATTGATCGGCTCGTTAGGCGACTAATCAGCGTAACCGAGGCAACCACAATAATGATTTCAAGTGGATTCAGCGATTTATACCAGATGAGGTAGATTGAAAACGCCACAGGTATGACGCACCCCCCTGCGTTAACCGCGACCAAAGTCTTCCCGGTGAATTCGATCTTTGGATATTGATTCCACCATGGCGACAGAGGGCGTGGAGCAGCAGGTGGGGCCTCTGATTTGATTGTGAAGAGAGGCAGGTTGATGCCTGCGCCTACTAGTGAAATCAGCAATAAAAGGAATGCAGATTCCTTTGATAGGCCAATTTTGTCAAAAGCAATGGTCAGCGCCTGGAGTTGCACCGCAATGGCGACAAAAGCCAACAAGAACAATATGAGAAATAATGACGATCTAGATTGCATCGAGGATAAAGGAAAGAATATGTGCAGCTCGGCGAGCTATCGCAAGCTAATGGACCAAATATCGTCCCCGATCTCGGTACAGCACACCGAGATGTCCACAAACTTTTTGATCACTTCGATGTTGGTGAGTGCATGGGAACTTGGTTTCAATGTGACGAAAGAACCTCTACCGGCGAGAGCAAGGGGCACGAGTAATTGATCTGCTAGGTGATGTCCTACCGCGACTTCCGCTCGCAGATAACGGTCCACCTCCTTTACCACTTTCTCGGCGACCGTTTCAGCACGAATCCCGCGTTGACCGAAACCCGTAAAGACCTCGGTTACGCTCTGGGATTTGACCACTACCATTACCACATTACCTGGCCCTTTTGCCGAGGCCGACCTGTCGAGGACCAATTCACTTGATTTCAGCTTGAGCATTTTGCCGATGGTCTTCAATTCTCTATGTCCAATGTGCTCAGGGAGGTTTGCTAGGAGTGCGTGTGCATACTTCTGTAGTATCTCACCGCGCTCAAGCAAGTCTAAGCCGTGCAATTGTTCTGCAGGCCTTATGGAAACACGCATTAGGCCTCCGCCGGCAGGATAGAACCCGGGGCGATCGAGCGTGGCTTCGACACATGGGCCCAGGCATTTAATGAGTGGCAAATAGGCGAGGGCGAGAAAATCAAATGGCGGGGCGAACGGGTTATGTGTACCGCCCTCAAGGACTAACTCAGAACGAGCATTAGCGCTGATCAACGCGGGCAATACTGTCTGCAGCACCAGGGTAACACTGCCCGCGGTCCCAATATCGAAACGATATGTGCCGGGCGTGATTTGTTGCGGAACAAAGGTCAGTTCGCGAGATCCGATGACGGCGCCGGTGACTCGAGCATCACTAATCTGTTTCGCAGCAGCGACGGCGGCGAGATGCTGATGCATTAGCCCTGGTCTATCGCGTAGCGCGCGTATGTTAAAGATGCGAAAAGGGACTTCCAGGCAAAGAGATAGGGCCAGTGATGAGCGCAGGATCTGACCTCCACCCTCACCCATGGCGCCGTCGATGGTTTGCATCCTCATCGTATCGATTATGCCGTGACCGAGCCTTGGGCCGGGGATTGTCCGGGAGCGATCAACAGGCTGCTTATCGAAGTTAGAAAACCGGAGTTCACTTTGGGCTTGAAAAAAAGAGGGGTCACCTCGCAGTGACCTCTTGGGGTTCACCAAAACGCTGCAATACGTTACAAACAATGCCATTAACCACATCGTCAATGCAGTGATATGGATCAAAGCTAAGCAACAATAGCCGAAAAGAATCCGATACATCGGCACAGATTTGATCCTAATCAAAGCGCCTACCTCAGAAATTGGAAGAATCAGCGTTCATTACTAGGAACCATTTTGGTTTGCACTCGGAATCGACTTAGCACGTGCGTAGCGACGAAGTTCTAGAACAGGTAAGGATCGCTTTACGTAGCGATCCACGAGTAGATTTGGGGCGGTATCCCATTGACATGCACTTTGATGCAGGGGTGCTGACACTAAGCGGTGAGGTGGGCACTGTGGCGGCGAAGAAGCTTGCTCTCGAGCGGGCTGCTGCGCTCGAGTGTGTCAATTCCATCGTAGATCGCTTGCATATCATGCCGACGAAACGCTCTGGTGATGGTGTCATCCGCCATCACATAAGAGATGGCTTGCTGGGTGATCCAGCAATGCGGGACTGTTCAGTTCGGGTTCGAGTGGGAGCAACAGTGGAGATGGCAAGGGATCTTGCTCCGGGATCGCCTTACAGCATTGAGATCTCGGTAAATGATGGAGTGGCTACTCTCGACGGTGAAGTCCCAAGTCTTTGTCACAAGCGGCTCGCCGGTGTGCTTGCATGGTGGATACCCAGTTGCAGGGACGTCATTAATGGGTTGGCAGAGGTGCCTGCGCAGCAAGATGACGACGGTGAGCTGGTGGACGCTGTACAGCTTGTTTTAGAAAGAAATCGCTTAGTCGACGCTACACACGTCAAGGTCAGTGCTGAGCATTATATTGTGACTTTAGAGGGGTATGTAACCAGTCGGGAACAACGAGCTATGACAGAGTCCGATGCATGGTATGTATTCGGTGTAGACGATGTAAGAAATAAGCTCGAAGTCAGGCCCTAGCGTCAGTTGTGGCGTGACTGCGCTATTGCATCGTTCGCTTAAGTAGTTGTTTGAGTTGTGGGGCAGGGTGGGTTGTTATCGCACTTAACGTCCGAATGCGTAGATTAACAGTACGGTGATCAATGCGATCAAGACCATGCGGCCACCGCTTTTGAGCCAGAATTCACCGCCGATTCGTCCGAGGAAGACACCGAGGAGGAAAATGACAATAAACGCGATGCCAATAGAGCATTGAATCGGATCCAGTGGCAGCTCGACATCAGTGAAGGCTGAGAACCATATTGGTGTGATAATAATCAATGCAATAAGAAATGGTGCCATACCGTTGACCAAGGCGATCAGCCAAGGGATTAGGCGTGCCGCGGCACCATGAGCTGTTTCTCCTAGATCGGTAACCATGGCATTCTCCAGCTCTTTGAGTGCCTTCTTGCGCTCAGCGGTCTCACTTACGTAAGCGCTTGTCAATCCGCTCATGGCGAGAGCGATTGCGGCCCCCAAACATGCGCTAATGACAACCCGCAAGGCCACGGTACCGCTGAGATGAAATCCCAGCATTAACCCAAGCATTGTGAGTGCCCCATCAAATCCGTTTGTGACAAAATAGCGCCGTGCGATTTCCTGAGAACTTGTAAGGCGTAGCAGGAAACGTAGCCGCTTGATCGCTGTCATGAGTTATGCAAATGCCGAATCCCAATGCGTGAAAGGCAGTTCAAGCCGAGGCTTGCGCGCCGCTAGTCCATCTGTGTCGTTCCAACCACCTCCACTTCATCGATGCTGTGTAGTGAGCCACCGTTCTCAGTTATGACTTTGGAGATCTCATCCATCTGAATGTTGTCCCCCTCAATGACCACAACCAGGCTCTCGGTTTTCTCATCCATTTCAGCCACGGTAACATTGACATGATAATCACGGCTTAGAGTGGCGATCGCAGTGGCGAATTCAAGGGCATTCGGGCTGTGCGGTTTCAACACATCGAGGACTATTCGTTTTAGCGCTGTCATAGCTGGGCTCCCGTGAGCTGGTGCCGATACCGCCGGGCTCGACTATCGTCGCCTTCTAGATCTATCGCCTATTGCTCACCCGCTCATAACGACGGTTTCGGCGTAGTAGTGTCTGCATAGGAGGTTTCACGACGTTGTTGACAGCGGATACAGCGTTTGGCAGTAGGATATGCGTGCAATCGCGCAACGTCGATTTTGTCTGCGCAATCCGTACAGACGCCAAACGTTCCCTGTTGAATGCGGTTGATGGTGGCATCAATATCGCGAAATTCCTCCAACAGCTTATTTAGGCCGGCAATGTTTAGGTCGGCGATCATATCTGCAAACGCCTCATCACCAGTGTCTCTCACTTCTCCGATGATGTCCTTATAATCTTCCCGCTCCTCGTGAATCAATTCCTCATCTATCGCGCAGCGCAGTTCGTCCTGTCGCGCACGCAGCTTGGTTCTGAAAGCGTCGATATCTATCTGCTTAGACTTTGGCACGAATTAGTCCTCTTTGGATTTAAAACTCACATCGGAAGTACGGCTACCAGTAAATCAGACTATACAAGCGACTTATTTGATGCAGGTCAATCTAGAAATAATATAATGCGGGTTATGGTCGGAGTCCGAACTCTTGGCGTGTTAGGAACACCGTGAACATCGAGCCTCTGATTGCCGTATTTATTGATTATGAAAACCTCGCGTTAGGGGTGCGTGACATGGGCGGTGGGGAATTTCAAATTGAGTTGGTGTTAAGACGTCTGCTAGAAAAAGGAAGAATAGTCTTCAAACGCGCGTATTGCGATTGGCGTCAGTATCGCGGAACAGTGCGGCAGTTCCACGCGCATGGCATCGAAATGATTGACGTACCGCAGAGTAGGGCCAGCGGCAAGAATAGTGCAGATATTCGCATGGTGGTGGACGCAATAGATTTGTGCTATTCCAAACAGCACATCGATTTGTTTGCTCTGCTATCGGGCGACAGCGATTTCTCTCCATTGGTTTCAAAGCTGAAAGAAAACAATAGAAGAGTAATTGGGTGTGGGGTGAAAAAGTCGACATCAGATCTGTTGATCGCAAATTGCGATGAGTTCATATACTACGATGATCTCGCCCGCGAAGCCGCCGTTCAGAAGCCAAGGAAAGCGGATACAAAGCGAGAACAGGATAAGAAGCTGGAGGCATTGGATTGGTTAGTGGATACAGTGCGTTCATTGGAAGAGGATTACGATCCGGTTTGGGGATCGCTTGTAAAACAGACTATGCGCCGGGTTCATCCTGGCTTTGACGAAGGATACTATGGATATCGAGGTTTTGCGGAACTTCTAAGAGATGCAGAGGGGCGGGGATTGATTGGGCTTGAAAAGGAGGAAGGGCGTCGAAATTATAAGGTAAGCTTACGGGAGGATACGGTATAAGTCATAGAGCCAATCTGCTGAATGGGGGAGCACCCTGCATGCAACGAGAAATGAATGATTCCGAGCTACAGGTCCAACTCACCCGTTGCCAACGTCAGTTGTGCGATGCGCTTGAAACACGTGACACTTTGGATGAAATCTTGCGAGCCATGCCGCAGTCGGCTGACTTTGGTGTCTGTCTTCGATGTGATACTCGCTAAAGCTTTACAGCCGTGCCATGCTTAGTCTTTCTATTTAGATGTGACAGATCAGATCTGACCGTACAGGCAGTGTCGGATCTTGTTGCTCTCGACTTGCCGCTTTCATTCAATTCGCAGTCATTAAGAATTGGCCTACGCCAGAAGTTTGACAGACAGAAAGCGGGCCATGAGCGGTCGGTCGCCTCACTCACCGAAAGCTTTGCATGACGCACCTAAGCGGACGGTGACGATCTGCGGTCGAGCGGCTCTTGCTGCCCCACTACCGTCATTCACGGGAGCGCGGACTCATGCGCCAAGCCATGCTGTGAGCCTTGATCTTTCGCGAACCAACCCATCCTGACTGAAGTGGTGAACACAAAAATGGGCCCATGAATCGTCGAACGCCATCTCCATATCACCCGTCACCGAGGTCGTACCTAGTCCGATCTCTGCGTAGGTAAACTCGAAACTGCCACTAGGACGTGCCAGCGCAACGTGGAACGGTTGGCCATTAAACTTGTTGATTATAGGTTTGCCGCTGCTCCTCATGATGCCCGGTATATCAACCCTTGCGGTTCTGAGTTCCAAGTTCGCTTCGAGATCTATCGGCAGAAACAATGTCTCACAAAATTCCGAGCATGTGGACGCGAATACGGAGAAAAGATTGCTCAATGGTTCGCATGCCTCGCCTGAGATAATTGTTTCAAGTGCGACCCGTTGAGCTTTATCCGCCCGTTCGTCGATGACGATCTGGCGTTTGCCATTCCCTTCAGCAATCTCACCGGGCCATTTATAAAGCCCCGCCCAATTCAGCCCCGCGAGCGGCGTATCATTGAAATGGCCTTCAACGATGTAACCGACGAAGGCCGACTGACAATAGCCGTGGGTGCTCGGCAAGTTGAACTGGCAACCGCAATTCACAGCGCAATTGCAGTTATCATAAGTTTCGCTCTTGAATAACCATTGATCAGCCATCTCGGCGAGCCTCCCCTAATCCGTCATTTAGTGTACCTCTGAAAGGGTACGCTGGGGCGTCACTGCTGTCTACGACGACTTACGGGCGTTGGCCATCACAAGTAATTGAAGGGGGCGTCCGGCTTGAATGCCCGCTGCCTGGTCGGTGGGCGGGAGGATAGCGAAAATGCGGAACGCCAGCAGGGGTCGCAAGCGACCATCGATCAGTAATCAGCCAGCGGTTCTTACATTATCAGGCTCGAAGGTCGCTTAGCGGGCCACCTGCAGACATTCGTCAAATTCGGAGTGCGGCATTTGAAGGTCCGTTTTTGAATATATTTGTAATACCGTACTGCCACATTTTTCGCAAACAGTGAAGTCAATATGAAAACGCGTCTCAACCGTTACGCGAAAGGTCGATAAATAAAAAACCGCCCCGTGCCGTTGGCAGGAGGCGGATCGTGCGTGGAGTTGTTGTGTAGATCGGCCTACTTGTGCCTACTTGAGTTCAAGGCTCACCTTGAGCATCTCGGCGCATGCCGCCGCCACTTTGATGTCAGGATCTGATCCGCCGGGGAAAGTTGCCCACCCTGTTTTCTGCAGATAGTTGTCCCGATCCCAAGATTTAGTCTCGTCGAGACTAACTTTCAAGGTGTTGTCGGTCTGAGCCGCTTGCAAAAATTTGTCGGCGCAGATAGGTGCCAAAGCCTTGACTAAAGTAGTTTGGCTCGCCGTTGCCACCATTTGGTCGACAGTTGCACCACGGTGCCATCCGCCCCAATTAAAGCCGATGATCATCGTGCCAATCGCACCTACCACTAATCCTTGAAATAGGCGTTTCGGGGAATCTCCATCCAAAAATGGAGACAAAAACGAAGGAACGTTCATGATTTTTCCTTTCTCATTTCGAGGGAGGAGGGTTCCTCCCTATCACACACCCACTCTATCCTCTTGAAGTGGTATAGAAGTGGTTTAATAGATCCGGACACCGATAATTCTACACAGCCGACACTTGTTGCGAAGGTCTCCTTCGGGTCTCTTTTGCCAGAATGATTGTTTGTCAAAGCGAGCAGAGCTCGCCGGGCTGCGACTGATGCGCTTTCCCCCGCGCCCGATCGGAGCCTGAGTATCGCTTAGTGCAAAAAGGTGCAAAAAGGGGTCGGTGTCGATTTTGTAGGGTAGTGATGTAGTCTGTAGCAGGATATCTGAACTGAGGCATCATGAGGTGCCGATGCCACGCAAGCCACGCCATTATTTGCCGGGTATTCCGGCCCATGTTATCCAGCGCGGAAACAATCGCCAGGCCTGCTTCTTCGAAAAAGCTCCAGGCCGGCTGAAAAGTACATCCTAAAAAGTAAGGATTTGGAAGCTGGTGTGGATCAGTATGACGTATTGATGAACGGCACTATAGATAGACTGGTGCGTGACCGCTTGAGCAACGAAATGGCGACCTCTTTAATGACTGACAGTGCTTTAGCCATACATATCGCACACGACCTGATTCATCTCTCGTCGTCGTTGTATTTGCAGCGAGACGATTTCCAAGATGTGGAAGAAGATGTCGGACTGGCAACGGCAAGCTAACTATTCATCAAAAGAGTTACACTACCAGAAAGCACAATGCCTGGCGCGCAACCGACAGTGACCGGTTAATTTCAAAAACAGATTAGTAACTTGAGCAAGGTAACGGGTTTCTGATCAATTTTACGAAGCTGGATTTCTGAGTACAAACAATGGAATCAATATTACTATCAATTGACCCGAGAGACCCAATCTGGATAGCCATCGCTTTTCTCTGTGGGTTTGCCGTTAAATTTATTGGCTTACCGCCTCTGGTGGGATTTTTATTTGCAGGTTTCCTGCTCAACGTACTGGGCGCAGAAGCTGGTGAATTTTTGCGCGCTACGGCTGATTTAGGAATCACGCTACTGCTTTTTACGATCGGACTCAAGCTAAAACCCCAATCCCTCGCTAAACCCGAAGTCTGGGGTGTCGCGTCGATTCACATGATCTTCATTACGGCCTTGCTATCAGTACTGGCCCTGCTATTAGCCAAGTTAAATATCTCTATATTTGCGGGTTTAGAGTTTCAATCGGCATTGTTGATTGGATTTGTTTTGTCATTTTCAAGCACCGTTTTTGCCATAAAAATACTTGACGAACTTGGTGCCACAATGTCGCGCCATGGCAGAATCGCAATTGGTGTACTAATTGTGCAAGATATCGCAGCTGTAATTTTCCTTGCAGTTTCTGCAGGTAAAGTGCCTTCCATGTGGGCATTAGCATTACTGTTGCTATTTCCTTTACGACATGTACTACAAAAGGTTCTGGACCATTCAGGCCATGGAGAACTCCTGGTGCTGTATGGAATTGTTCTGGCATTAGGTGGTGCTGATATTTTCGAACTTGTTGGCATGAAGGGCGATGTTGGGGCTCTGGTAATAGGTATGCTGCTAGCAAACCATTCGAAATCAAAAGAAATGGCCAAGGCATTACTGAGTTTCAAAGATCTTTTTCTGCTTGGTTTTTTTCTCAGTGTCGGTATGACTGCATTGCCCGGATGGAATGAATTGTGGATAGCACTGATCTTCATAATTTTCCTGCCTTTAAAAGTCGCTCTATACTTTGGTCTATTTAGTGCGTTTAAATTGAGGGCCAGTACCTCATGGCGTACTTCTTTAAATTTGGCTAACTACAGCGAATTTGGACTGATCGTAGGCATACTGGCAACCACTTCAGGCTGGTTACCCCAGGAATGGCTTTCCGTATTTGCTATCGTCCTGTCAATTTCATTTATTATTTCTGCCCCGCTAACATCAATTCGCGACCATTTTTATAGCCAGCAGCGTTTACTATTTAAAAGGTTTGAGCGCAGACAAAGGCTCAGTGGAGAAGAAAATCTTGATATTGCGGATATAGAAGCTGTTATTTTCGGTATGGGCCGCGTCGGTAGCGCTCTTTACAGGTCCATAGAAGCCGACTTTAAAGACAGGATCATCGGGATTGAGATGGATAATGACAAAACCAAGACGCTTCAGGAAAAAAATATAAATGTTATTAATGGGGACGCAACCAACCCAGACTTCTGGTCGCGTGCTCCGACACTTATAAAAGGATTAGAGTGGGTGTTGCTGACTCTACCCAATCATCAGGCCAATATGGCAGCGGCTAAACAATTAAAAGAAATGGGTTACCGTGGGCGTATTGCAGCTACATCCAAATTCGCTGACGAGGAAGAGCAACTTAAAGAAATTGGAGTAGAGTTCACTTTTAACATCTATGCTGAGGCTGGCACCGGATTTGCCAATGACCTCAAGCGCAGATTCAAACCTTCCTGAAAATTACTTGCTCGTCATTCCCGATATGCGCTGCGTGCATTCGGCGATGACGGCGGAAGGATTACGGGAGAACCGCTTCCAATTACGGACGAAGAGTATAGAAGATATAGACGCCCCCTTTTACTAAGATCGAGGGCAGCCCTTTGTAGAGGGTCAAAGTGGTTCATCACACCACTCAAGAAACGTTGAAAATGTAATCAGGAGGCGTCCATGAAAGACTCAGGTGTCGGTCGGTCCCGCAGGAATGGAGCCGGTCGGTGGATACGAGCCGTCCTCGTCGTGAACTTCCTTGCCGGTTAGCGGCGGGTTGAAAACGGTGACTATGTGAACGTCGGTGAGCGCCTTGACGTGATGTCGGTCTTTCGGTCCAATCAGATACATTCCGCCGTGACGCATATTGTGCACGTCACCGGTTGCGTAATCTGTCACCTCCAACGTGCCGGCCAGCACCAGGTTCGCTTCCCAGTGGTGCTTGTACCATAGGTCAGCTTCCCTGCCCGCTTTAAGTCGTACCGCTACAAAAGAGAACCCGAGATTGTCGTCAACGGTTAGATAGTGGGTTAAGACGGCAGCTCCGCCCGCAATCGTGCGCTCCATCCCTGCTTTCTGAACAGCCTCTATGCTTTTGACGAACATGCGCTCTTTACACGGCGGTACATCGCCCGTCGGTGGGTAAGCACCATCTTCATCGTGGGTTTCTTCGCCTTCAATCGGCGGGTTGAAGATGCTGATGATGCGCATGTCAGAAGGTTCTTCACGAATAATCCGATGGCGGTCCTTGGGACCGACGCAGTAGAGCACGCCGGGTTCCAGTGGCCAGCGTTCTCCGGTGCTCCGGTTCTCCAGGACGGCTTTACCCGAACGCACATAGTTGGCTTCCCAGTGGTGTTTGTACCAGAGGTCCGATTGTCCGGCCTGGCTCGCTCGTGCCTCGGATAAGCTAAATCCGAGTCTATCGGATTTGGTCAGCAGGCGAACGGCGGTCGCTTTGCCGTGAGAAATCGACATAACCCGACCGTCGGCTTCCAATTGCTCCATGGTGCGAATCAGCATTGTGCTCTCCTTTTGATGGCCGGTGAATGTATGACCATATGCTCAGCCATGATGGTTGCCACTGTGCATACTGGCTACTTTTCGGACTGTGTCGCTGAGGGGCGTCATCTATGAGTTTTCGGATCTTCTGAGCTGCTCGAAAAGCCTGCGCTCATCCCTAGACAGGCGCTCAGGAATGTGAACGCGGATATGAATATTCAAGTCTCCGCGCTTTTTGCTTGCGTATCTAGGTAGTCCCTTGCCGCGTAGACGAAGGATGTCGTCCGGTTGAGTGCCAGGGGGTACACGTACTGTAGTGCGGCCCTCCAGCGTTGGTACGCGTATTTTTGTACCCAGTACCGCATCTGCAATCTGCACGGTTTCGGACCGCCAAAGGTCAGCCCCACGGCGCTGGAATCGTCGGTCGGGAATAGTGTGGATCACGACGTAGAGATCGCCAGGTGGACCATTGGGGCCCGCACTGGGTAGACCATAATGTGGGATGCGTAGTGCCGTACCTTCTTCCACTCCGACAGGTACGGTAACTGTCAAGGAATCCTCCTTGTCAACTTGCCCTTGGCCGTGACACTCCTGGCACGGCTTGTCGATGATTATCCCGTCACCTCCACAAGCGGTACACGTTGTGATCGTTTGAAAATGGACTCGTTTTTTCCGCTTACTGGAGACTTTATTCCCGCTTCCATCACAATTCCCGCATTTGCGCGGCGTAGAACCCGGTTGTGTGCGCGAGCCCTTGCATACGGAACAGGGTTGTGGCCGCACGATTCGTACGTTCTCCTCACCGCCCTTGAGTACACGCTCTAGCGTGACACCCAAAGTAGTTTCAACATCACTGCCCTTGGCTGGTCCCCTGGGGCGACGATGGAAGAAACGGTCAAATACTCCGTTGCCAAAACCAAAATCCATTCCTCGAAATAAGTCTTCCATGTTGATGTCGGAGAAGAAGTCTTCAGGTGAAAATCCTGCGACTGACGCGTGGCCTCGCGCGTCGTAGTCCGCGCGTTTGTTAGGATCAGACAGGATTGCGTAAGCTTCGGCGATTTCTTTAAATCGCTCTTCCGCATCGGCTTCCTTGCTGCGGTCGGGATGAAACTTAAACGCAAGTCCCCGAAAGGCGTCCTTGATTTGGTCGGGTGTAGCGTCGCGGGGAACGCCAAGTACTTCGTAATAATCGCGCTGCGCTGTCACCATTCATGCAGCGCCAACTCAACTCGGTTTCGAATCCTGATACTCGGCATCTACGACTCGTTGGTGTGTGCCTGAGCTGCTTGAGTTTGAGCCATCCGGTACTTTAGTTTCTGCGTAGGGTCCCGACTCTTTAGACTGAGCGTAAATGACCACTCCTGCCTCTTTAAGATCTTTTTCAAGTGCCGCTGCACGCTCAGTTGCTTGCTCAGCATTTCGACTAGTAACCGCCTCTCGCGTAGTGCGCAATCCGGTCTCGACCCGTTGTCGCAGATCATCTGTCAGTTTGTCACTGAATTCGGCTAACATTTTTTCGGCCGCGTAGCAGGTGCTATCGGCAGCGTTGAGTTGATCCGCCTGGGCGCGACGTTTCTTATCTTCTTCTGCGTAACGCTCAGCATCCTTAATCATTCGATCTTTCTCTTCGTCAGACAGTCGTGTGGAACCACTAATGGTAATGGACTGGGATTTGCCGGTCGCCGTATCCTTGGCGGTCACGTTGAGAATGCCACTCGGATCAATATCAAACGTTACATCGATTTTCGGGATCCCGCGAGGAGCGGGTGGCAGTCCATCGAGGTTGAATTGACCAAGGCTAGTGTTATCGCTAGTCATTGGTCGTTCACCCTGATAAACGTGTATGGTCACGCTGGTCTGCATGTCGGCAGCTGTGGAAAAGGTCTCTGTGTGTTTTACCGGGATAGGTGTATTGCGTGCAATTAATGAAGTAGCGACCCCGCCCAGAGTCTCCACACCTAGTGTTAGCGGCGTAACATCGACAAGCACAATGTCGCCGACTTCCCCTGACAGCACTCCTGCTTGGATGGCGGCACCACTAGCGACGCACTCCATAGGATCGACCCCCATTTCCGCGGGCCGCCCAAACATGCCCTCAAAGAAGCTGCGGACACAAGGCATGCGAGTTGGACCACCTACAAACACAATGCGATCAATATCTTTGGGTTCAGAATGTGCATCTTTCAAGGCTTGCTCTACCGGTCCGCGGCAGCGTTCGATCTCCGGGCCCACCAGACGGTCAAGTTCCGCCCGCGTAAGGTCAACGTCCAAATGGTGAATCTGACCGCCCGCACTTATCAGATACGGAAGCGTGATGTGTGTGGTCGTCGTGGCGGATAGCTCGATCTTTGCGATCTCCGCCGCTTCTTTAAGACGGGCAACAGCGTTTCGATCGTCACGGATATCCAAGCCTTTGTTTCTCTTGAAGTCATCAGCAAGGTGCTCGAATATTCGTTGATCCATATCTGTGCCACCGAGGTGAGTGTCGCCGCTGGTTGAAACGACCTCAAATACACCCTTGCCAAAATCCATGATGGTGGTGTCAAGTGTCCCGCCGCCGAAATCGATTACTGCGATACGCAGGTCTTGGCCTGCGCGATCCAGTCCATAAGCAAGGGAAGCTGCGGTGGGTTCATTGACAAGGCGGGCGACTTCGATTCCAGCTATATTGGCCGCATCTTTGGTAGAACTGCGTTGGTTATCATCGAAGTAGGCGGGTACGGTGACCACCGCCTTGTCCACGCTCTCTCCGAGGAAGGCTTCCGCGTCCTGCTTTATCTTCTTTAACAGAAACGCGGATAGCTGTTCTGGAGAGAATTCCTGATCACGCAACATGATCTTCTTTCGCTGACCCATTGATCTTTTGAACGCTGTCGTGGTTCCCTCCGGGTTAGTTGCGGCCTGGCGTCTCGCCGGCTCTCCAACAAGCATTTGTCCATCGGGAGTCAACGCCACATAGCTGGGAAATGCCTTACCACCAAGGCTTACACCCTCGGCGCTAGGAATGATGACTGGGCGCCCGGCACGAAGCGTTGCGGCGGCTGAATTCGAGGTTCCGAGATCGATTCCGATTATGGCCATGGCTAACTTGTCCTGCTCTAGGTTTCCATCCGTTCTTACAAACCAATCCGCGATGATTGATTATGAATCATGAATTATCAGCGGAGCAATTCCCACCAATATTGATCGGAATCAAGACTAGCTAAAGCTGTCGATGATAATTGATTCCCTGAGCAGGACACTAGACACAGAGGATTGATGGTTCTTTCGAGATGGGTAGGTGTGGAGGATCTCCGAAATCTGGTGGCCATTGGGAGCACTTCGCCCATGCCGCCGATATTGGTGTCCGGGGCTGTGGTAGCAGCTTGGAACAGGCCTTTGAGCAAGGAGCGATGGCATTGACTGCCGCCATCACCGATCCGGAGCAGGTAAAGCCAGAGCAGTTGGTTACCGTGCAGTGTGAGGCACCAGACCGTGAACTGCTGTTTGTGGAATGGCTTAACACCTTGATCTACGAAATGGCGACTAGAAACATGTTGTTTAGTCGCTTTCGTCTAAAAATTGAGGGTAATGTTTTGCGAGCCGAGGTCTACGGCGAAGGTGTGGACTTGCGCCGACATGAGCCGGCAGTGGAAGCAAAGGGTGCAACCTATACTGAGCTCTACGTAGGCGCCGTCAACGATGGGCCGTGGGTTGCGCAGTGTGTGGTTGACGTGTAGCGATCAAGCCGTGGATACCAATCGACTCACTTGCCTCACCGAATATAGCTGGCGCATCGAGCCCCATGGAAACATGCGTGTGCCGGTGGTCGTTTACGCAGATACCGATCTTATCGAACAGATGGACGAAAAGGTATACGAGCAGGCGGTAAATGTTGCGAGTTTGCCGGGCATTGTCGGGAATTGTTATGCAATGCCTGATGCGCACTGGGGCTATGGCTTTCCCATTGGGGGTGTGGCGGCATTTGATCCTACGGACAACGGTGTTGTGTCTGCGGGAGGAGTGGGTTTTGATATCTCCTGTGGTGTAAGGACGCTTCACACGGGTCTTACTGTTAAGGACATTGAACCTGTCAAGACCGAGCTTGCCGATGCACTTTATGGACGTGTGCCCGTTGGGATGGGAAGTAGGGGGAAGTTGACTCTAGATGATAAGGAATTGGACGCAATGCTGAGCGGGGGTGCCCAATGGGCGGTAGAACGTGGCTACGGCAGGCCCCAAGACTTGCTTCACATTGAGGAGCATGGCTGCATGATGGGGGCACAGCCCGACGCAGTATCCGCGCATGCCAAGAATCGGCAAAGAAAGGAGATGGGAACACTCGGTTCAGGAAATCACTATCTAGAGATACAGGCAGTTACGGAGATATTTGACCAATCCAAGGCGCGTGCTTTCGAGCTCTCAAAAGACGACATCGTAGTCACAATCCATTGTGGTTCTCGCGGGTTAGGGCATCAGATTGGCACTGAGTTTCTTAAAGAAATGGTTATGGCTGCCGGTAAATATGGCATTACATTGCCAGACCGTGAGCTTGCTTGCGCACCCATTGAGTCACCTTTGGGAGGGCGCTATCTTGGGGCAATGCGCGCTGCGATAAATTGTGCGTTGGCGAATCGACAGATTATTACTCACCTTGTGAGAAGTGTTTTTCAGAAATTGTTTCCGACAGCAGATCTGAGACTCTTTTATGATGTATCTCACAACACTTGCAAGGCCGAAGAGCACGTTATAGCAGGCACGGTCAGAAACCTTTTTGTGCATCGCAAAGGCGCTACCCGCGCCTTCGGACCCGGGCACCCAGACATTCCAGAAGCTTTTCGCTCTTCAGGCCAGCCTGTACTTATCGGTGGATCGATGGGAACCGCCTCCTATGTTCTTGTCGGCACTGAGGATAGCGAGACCTTGTCCTTTGCATCGGCGTGTCATGGCGCTGGACGCGGCATGAGCAGACGACAGGCTCGCAAGACCTGGTCGGGCAGACATCTCATTGATGAACTGGCGAGCCGCGGTATTGTCATACGCAGCCCGTCACAGCGAGGCGTCGCCGAAGAAGCGCCCGGAGCATATAAGGACGTCGACGCCGTGGTGGAGGCGGCCGACCGTGCAGGTCTCGCTGGTCGAGTCGCAAAGCTACGACCATTGGTATGTATTAAAGGATAGGCGCAATACGCGGCGATAATGTCTCGCTGGCTATCCTTGGCGAGTGGACGTGTGGCCTCGATCGAAGCTAATTCACAGGACCGGTTTTGTAATTTTCCCGGGACTGCCCGGCGAGTACATAGAGCTTTTCATATTCCTTGGCGCTGTGGCTCCAACTGAAATCACACCGCATTCCGTTCATCATGAGATCTCGCCATACTTCGGGTGCTTGCCGATAGACGGTCGCTGCGCGTTCTACGCACCTCAGCATATCTTGTGCGACATCTGTATCAAATAAGAATCCTGTTGCGGTGTGGTTTTCGATAGTGGATTCGTCGGTATCAACGACTGAGTCCACCAGACCACCAACTGCTCGCACAATGGGGACAGTTCCATAACGCAAGCTATACATTTGGTTTAGCCCACAAGGCTCAAACCGTGATGGCATCAATAACATATCTGCGCCGGCCTCAATGCGATGTGCTAGTTCTTCGCTAAAGCCAATGTGTGCCGCCATCTTCCCTGGATATCGAGTGCAAGCTTTAATGATTTCGCGCTCGAATTTGTGATCTCCACTTCCCAGAATGACGATTTCTACGCGCAATCTCTCGATCATTTGTGGTAGGGCGGTGAGAACGAGGTCAATGCCTTTCTGATTCACCAGTCTTCCGATATAGGCGATTAATGGTTTGTCGGGATCTAATGCGAGTTCGAGGCTTTGTTGCAGTGCCTGTTTGTTCACTTCTTTTCCAGTGATACTGGATGATCCATAATTGCAGTCGATAAGGTGATCGTTTTCCGGATCCCAAACGTCGTAGTCCACGCCGTTTAGGATACCTATTAGATGCTCGGATCTGCCTCGCAACAGGCCATCGAGACCACTCCCAGAGTCCGGCGTCTTGATTTCATCGGCATAAGTAGGGCTCACTGTTGTCAAGTAATCGGCGTAAACAAGACCTCCTTTGATAAAGGAGAAATTGTCATGGAACTCTAATCTATCTGGATGCCAAAGCTTTTCTGGCAATGCGAGCGATTCAAACACCTCTCGAGAAAACAGTCCTTGGTAGGCAAGATTATGAATGGTGAATATAGTCGCTGGGCGACGCCGATCTTCAGCTAGAAGCGCCGGCACCAGGCCAGTGTGCCAGTCATTGCAATGCAAGACATCCGGTGTCCACTCAAGTTCAGTATTGCCCAAGACGAGTTCCACGATCGCCTTGGAGAAAACGCCAAAGCGCGTCGCGTTGTCTGGCCACTCTTGATCCTGTGCATCGGTATACGGGCCGCCGGGCCGCCGGAAGCATTCCGGGCAGTCTACAAGGTAAATTGGCACTGCAATATCCGCAATTTGGATCTGTCGAAGACTCACATCAGCCGAACTATCGGAAATGTGAACAGGAGTCGTCTTGACATGTTTGTGGGGTCGCTTTAGGGCAGTTGGGTATGCCGGCATGATAATTCGGATATCTATGCCGAGCTGATGCAGCGCACGTGGAAGCAAGCCTGCCACGTCGGCTAACCCCCCAGTCTTAATCAGAGGGTAAACCTCAGCAGAAGCGAATAGCACTCGCATGTCGGATCCGCAGACTCAGGCTTGGCGGGCTTGATAGCCAGCAAACTTCCAGCTTCAAGACGGTTCCGAAAGCTGAAGAATAATCCCTGCCAAAGGGGGCAGTGTTAGGGTCAGGGAGTGGCGTCGGCCCATCCAGGGCGCAGGGGTGGTGCGTACAAAAGCGGCGTTGCCCACATTTCCACCTCCATAATGGCTTGAATCCGAATTTAGCAGCTCCTTGTACACTCCGGCTGCCGGGACTCCTATGCGGTACTGATGTCTTGGCACGGGTGTAAAATTTAATATCATCAAAAGAAAGGCATCATCGCTTCGTCGCAGATAACTCAACACCGACTGAGAGGCATCATGGCAGTCTATCCATTCAAATCCCTTTGACTCGAAATCGTACTGATACAGGGCCGGGTTTTCCCGAAAAAGTCTGTTCAAGTCAGCAATGAGAGCTTGTACCCCGTGATGCACGGGCGCGTCCAATAGGTGCCAGTCAAGGGCCGAATCATGATCCCACTCGGTTAACTGGGCAAACTCATTACCCATAAAAAGAAGCTTCTTGCCTGGGTAGGTGAACATGTACGTATACAGTAAGCGTAAATTGGCAAAGCGCTGCCATTCGTCCCCCGGCATCTTGGAGAGCATAGAGCGCTTGCCATGAACCACTTCATCGTGGGAAAAAGGGAGCACGAAGTTCTCGTGAAACGCGTATAGCAACCCGAAAGTCAGCTTGTCATGATTATAATGGCGGTAGATAGGATTCATCTCCATGTACTGGAGTGAGTCGTGCATCCAGCCCATATTCCACTTCATCGAAAAGCCTAGACCACCCACCCAGGTCGGACGTGTAACCAGTGGCCAGGCCGTGGATTCTTCGGCGATCATCAGAGAGCCGGGGAAGTCTTGGTGGGTCAATCGGTTGAGCTCGCGCATAAGATCGATGGCTTCGAGGTTTTCGTTGCCTCCATGCACATTGGGAATCCAGTCACCTGCTTCTCGTGAGTAATCCAGATATAACATCGACGCGACAGCGTCTACGCGCATGCCGTCTATGTGGAATTCATCTAACCAATACATCGCGCTAGATAACAAAAAGCTTTTGACTTCGTGTCGCCCATAGTTGAACACCAACGTTCCCCAGTCGCGGTGCTCGCCGCGGCGCGGGTCCTCATGCTCGTACAGCGCGGTGCCATCGTATCGCGCGATCCCGTGTGGATCCTTGGGGAAGTGGGCAGGCGCCCAGTCGATTAAAACGCCGATATCGTGAATATGACAGTGGTTTACAAAATAACGAAAGTCATCTGGTTCACCGAAGCGACTGGTCGGCGCAAAGTACCCCGTGGTTTGGTATCCCCATGAGGCGTCCAGAGGATGTTCTGTAACCGGCAAGAGCTCAATATGGGTGAAGCCTAGCGGGCCAACGTAATCGACCAATTGATGTGCCAGCTCTCTATAGCTCAGCATGTCTCCGTTTTCTGTGCGTTGCCAGGAGCCTAAATGGACTTCATAAATTGACAATGGCTTATGCAGCCACTCGCTGTCGCGGCGTTGTGCCATCCAGTCTTCATCTGTCCACCGAAAATCCACGGGGCCGGTAACGACAGCGGCTGTTGAGGGGCGTTTTTCGAACAGGAATCCGTAAGGATCGCTTTTCAGAGTAAGCTTCCCATCATGGCCAAGTATTTCATACTTATATAGAGCCCCCGGCTGCAGGTCTGGGATTAGCAATTCCCAAACACCACTGGCGCCGCGGTTACGCATTGGGTGGCGGGTACCATCCCACTGATTGAAATCGCCCACCACGCTAACACGCTCGGCGTTTGGTGCCCAGGTGGCGAACAACACGCCCGGCACATCGTCCGTGTTCCAGCACCGGGCGCCTAGAAATCGGTGCGCCTGGTAGTGCGTGCCGGACTGGAAGCTTTGCAGGTCAGACTCCGAGATCTGGGCGGGAAAGCAGTATGGGTCGTAACGGGTGTGCTTTCGCCCTCGACCATCTGTCCAGCAGACGCGGTAGCGCTCTGGGACTTTGCCCGTAGGGCCTCGCCATTCATATAGATTTGAGTCGGGGATTCGTTTCATGTCCTCACCGATTTCAACAATGGATACCGACACCGCGCCTCTAATATGAACGCGTATTACCTCCTCATTACCGCATCTGTGCTTGCCGAGAACTGAGAAGGGGTCGTGATGACGTGCTTCGACGACTTTTATTAGGTCTGGCTTTATGCTCGCTGTATTCATTGCCACTTGAGCAGCATCAATGTTATCGACGTGTCTTCTTGGGTATTGTTCGTTACGCTTTGATTTCAGCGCGCAGATCCACGATAGTCCAGGAATCGCGTTTCATTACAACTTTGACACCGATCAGACATTGGTGCTCCACAAATGTCCAAAATCCTGTCCAATCATGACTCAAATCAAACAACCGGCTCGCCGCCTACGGTCAGGCCGCATTTCGGGTGCCAACATGGTACTGTTTCCAGGGCTGATCTCGCGCCAACAGAACCCGGGCTAAAATACCAGGGGTCGCCTTCCCCGCGCGTTATTCGCAACACGCTCGCGCTAGTTTTGGCTGGAGGCCGAGGTGTCAGATTAAAGGATCTAACACAATGGCGGACCAAGCCCGCAGTGCATTTCGGGGGCAAGTTCAGGATCATTGATTTCACCTTGTCGAACTGCATCAACTCCGGTATACGCCACATTGGTGTGTTGACCCAGTATAAGGCGCATTCACTTATCAAGCATATTCAAAAGGGCTGGGGGTTTCTTAGGGGAGAATTCAATGAGTTTGTGGAACTGCTACCCGCACAGCAACGCATCGAGGCCTCTTGGTACACCGGCACAGCCGATGCAATTTATCAAAATCTCGACATCATCCGTGATCACAATCCAGCCCTAGTGTTAATTCTAGCAGGCGACCACGTCTACAAAGCCGACTATGGGATGATGATCAATTATCACATTGAAACCAATGCCGACGTAACCGTAGGGTGTATCGATGTCCCCATCGAGCAAGCGTCTCAATTTGGCGTAATGGCGATCGATAGTGAGTTTCGTGTGACCAAATTTGTAGAAAAACCCGCACACCCGGAACCGAAGCCTGGGTCAAAGAATATGGCGCTAGTTTCCATGGGGATCTATTTGTTTGATACAGGATTCCTTTCCGATCACTTGACAAAAGATGCAAATACGTCGGGATCGAAGCACGATTTCGGAAAGGACATCATACCATCACTCATCAACGAACATCGGGTTATTGCATATCCTTTCTCTGAAATGCAGCCGCGAGCTTATTGGCGTGATGTGGGCACGGTGGATGCATACTACGAGGCCAATATGGAACTCATTGGGGTGACGCCAGAGCTCAATTTGTATGATATGGATTGGCCCATTTGGGCGTATCAACCACCGGTTCCTCCTGCTAAGTTTGTATTCGATGACGACGATCGGCGTGGGATGGCGGTGGACTCTATGGTCGCGGGTGGTTGCATTATCTCCGGGGCAACGGTGAGGCACTCCATATTATTTTCAAATGTCAGAGTCGGGTCCTACACCGTGGTGCAAGATTCTGTTGTCATGCCGGAGGTGGTAATCGAAAAGAACTGTCATATCGAGGGCGCCATTATAGACAGGGGGTGTTATATACCGGAAGGTACGGTAATTGGACGAATCCCGGAACAAGACGAGAAACGATTCTATGTGACTCCCAATGGTGTGGTTCTAATTACACCGGAGATGTTAGGGCAGGAACTGCATCATGTCCGATAGGGACCGTCTGAATGTGGTGCTATGTTGGCATATGCATCAACCAGAGTATCGTGACCTCATCAGCGGCGATTTTCGTCTTCCGTGGACCTATCTGCACACCATCAAGGACTATGTCGATATGGTGGCGCATCTGGAGGCCGTCCCGGAGGCGAGGGCTGTATGCAACTTTACCCCTCTATTGTTAGAGCAAATCAACGACTATGCAGCGCAGGTGGATGGTTTCCTAAACAATGGAATGGCGATTCGGGATCCAGTCCTCGCTGCCTTGGAGACACCCTCTCTTTCAGTCGACCCGGATCAGCGCATAGCGTTGGTTAAGGCTTGTTTGCGCGCGAACCAAGAACGTGTCGTGCAAAGATTTCCACCGTACAAAAGGTTAGCAGCGGTCGCGAGGTCAGTGATAGAGCATCCAGATATGCTGCAGTACGTGACCAATCAATACCTGTCTGATCTAGTTGTGTGGTATCACCTCGCATGGCTCGGTGAAACAGTTCGCAGATCTGACCCCGTAGCGGGGCGGCTTATCTCTCAGGGCTCCGGTTTCACACTACACGATCGACGCGAGTTGTTGAAGGTGATCGGAGATCTGATCTCTGGAGTGTTACCCCGTTATCGACACTTAGCGCAACAGGGACAGATAGAACTATCGATGTCGCCGTATGGCCATCCGATCGTTCCATTAATGCTGAGTTTCGATGCAGCGAGAGAAGCCATGCCTGACGTGCATCTTCCGCATCTTGAACATTATCCAGGAGGGATGGAGCGCGTGCAGTGGCACTTACACAAGGGGCTGGACGTATTCCAGAAATCGTTTGGCATGATTCCAATCGGTTGTTGGCCATCTGAAGGAGGTGTTAGCCAAGACAGCTTGGGCTTATTTTCCGGGGCGGGATTTCGCTGGATAGCTACGGGCGGCGCGGTGTTGAATCACAGCGCGAGTCATCAAACAGCATTGCAGGGTGCTAATCCTTCGGTGCATACGGGCCATCGTGACAGCGCGACAGGGCTTCACGTATTTTTCCGCGATGACGGACTCTCCGACTCAATCGGTTTTGAGTATGCAAAATGGGACACTGAGGACGCCATTAGCAATCTTATGCACCACCTGGAGACTATCGCCGGTGCGACTAGCGATAGATCAGGGAGTATGGCGGCGATCATTATGGATGGCGAGAATGCCTGGGAGTACTATCAAGAGAATGCGCACGGTTTCCTCTCGAAGCTTTATCAGAATCTTGTAGATCACTCCAAGCTGCGGCTAACTACATTCAGTGAATGGATTGCACAAGGATATGAGTCGGAGGCTCTTTCTCCTATCGTTGCCGGCAGCTGGGTCTACGGAACCTTTTCTACGTGGATTGGAAATGAAGATAAGAACCGCGCGTGGGAAATGTTAGGAGATGCGAAACGCGTATATGACGTCGTTGTCAAATCTGGTCGTATTTCTTCAGAGCAAAGAGAGCGTATCGATCGTCAGCTCGCAATCTGCGAGGGTTCTGACTGGTTTTGGTGGTTTGGCGATTACAATCCTGCGGAGACAGTTGCTCAGTTTGACCAGCTTTTTCGTGGGCATCTTGCTAACCTGTATCAACTTTTGGGTGAAGACCCACCAGAGTATTTGACGACTAGTTTCGCTCATGGTCGGGGCGCACCCGCATTGGGTGGTGTAATGCGTCCTAGCCGTCTGCAGTAGATGCGCGGCGGTCTTCGTTGATTCTGTAGCAATTGCACGACCGGCACAGCACAGGGGTAAGCTCATGACCGAAACACCAGGTCATGGTATATGGAATAAACGCTGTGCTGGTATCTTGCTACATCCCACTTCATTACCTGGCCCGTGTGATGACAGAAGACTAGGGTCGGATGCGTATCGTTTTATCGATTTCCTTGCGCAGACGGGATTTCGAGTATGGCAGATGCTGCCAATAGCGCCGACCGGTCAACATGACTCCCCCTATCAAAGTTATTCTCTGCACGCCGGCAATTTCTTCTTGATTAGCAGTGACTCTCTCGTAGAGCGAGGTTGGCTTGACAGTGCTGCTGTCGATTCTGGCTCAAAGCTGGATCATGAACCGCGCCGGTTACTGGTAAAGGCTTTATCTACATTCGATCGGACTGGACGGCCGGAAGACCGTGATGCATTCGAAGAGTTTTCAAACAAGCACCGATACTGGCTCGACGACTATGCCTTGTACTGTGCTATCAAACAACACTACGGCGAGAAACCGTGGTGGGAATGGCCAGAGTCTCTACGATGTCGCACGCCTGAAGGATTATCAAGTGCACGGACCTCACTCCATAGGCCTTTGCGATTGTTTCGTTTCGAGCAGTTCGTCTTTTTTGATCAATGGCTGGCGCTCAGACAGTACGCTAACCAGCGAGACATACTGTTGTTCGGTGATTTGCCGATGTTCCCAGCTCACGATAGCGCCGATGTTTGGGCACACCAAGACTTCTTCTTTCTCGATGACCAGGGCAAACCCGAGATTGTGGCCGGCGTGCCGCCCGATTATTTTTCCGTTACAGGCCAACTATGGGGCAACCCGTTATATCAGTGGGAAAGGTTGGAGGAGCATGGGTTCTGTTGGTGGATTGAACGATTGAGGACACAGCTTGTGTTGTTCGATTTGTTACGTATCGATCATTTTCGCGGATTTGCTGCGTGTTGGGAAATTCCGGCGAGTGCAAAGACCGCTCAAAACGGTCGATGGGTGGACACGCCGGGTCAAGAGTTGCTCGAGACGCTACAACAGCACTTCGGAGATTTGCCTCTGGTCGCGGAAGATCTGGGCTTGATAACGCCCGATGTAAATGTTTTGCGCGATCAATTTGCACTGCCTGGAATGAAGGTCTTGCAGTTTGCTTTTAGTGGTGATCCCAATAACCCACACCTCCCGTACAATCACGAACCTCAAAGCGTCGTATATACCGGGACCCACGACAATAACACAACACGAGGCTGGTATGAGGAGCTGGAGGCGCCCGAGCGAGACCAGGTAATAGATTTTCTGGGTCCGTTCACTGAAGAAATGCCTTGGCCTATCATTCGAATGGCGCTCAGTTCAGTGGCGAGGCTTGCGGTATTGCCGATGCAGGATATTCTTGGTCTAGGCTCTCGTCACCGGATGAATACCCCCGGTACCGAAAAAGGAAACTGGACCTGGCGTTTCCAATGGGAGCAGGTGACGCCGAAGTTAATCGATAGGTTGCAGCTCTTGATCCATATTTATGGTAGGAGTCGCGCAGATTAAACCCATAACATGCGTCCAGTTTCAAAAGGATGGGATAAGAAGGTGTGGTAGGGGTAGACTCTCAATTCGTAGTGTTGCAGCCCTGGTAAGGACGGTTCCAGTTCCAGTGCAAACACACATTCGGCGTCGTCGTTGACCTGGTTTGGGGTAAGACGATAGCAGGCATTGCGAACAAGCGAACCGTCCTCGGTCTCTTTGCTGATAACAGATTCCACTATGACGTCATCCGTGTCCAGACCATTTAGATTTACCGCAACCCGTATCGGGATAGTTTCTCCTTGCTTGATGGCATGGACAGGCGTGTCTGTTCGTCGTGCGGTTACCCCAGGCCAGTCTGTTAGTATCTTTTGCTTCCATTCGGCGAGTATCTTTGCATGCTCGTAGTTGTTTTGCTGTAGCCTCTTGAAAGCTTGGCAAGCCGGCCCGTAGTATTCCTTGATGTAATCCATCACCATACGCTGCGCATTGAAGCGCGGTATGGTCGTTTTCATGGCGTTCTTTGAGGTTTCTATCCAATCTGGCCGCAGTCCTGGTTTGTCGGACTGAAAATAACGGGGAATGACTTGGAACTCAATGATGTCGAGTATCTCTTGTGCCTCGGCCCAATTGCGAGCCTCTGGGTCTTTTTCTGAAAGATGCGGTTGTACAGCCCAACCGTTGGTGCCGTCGTAGCATTCTGGCCACCACCCGTCCAGAACGCTCAAGTTTGCGACACCGTTAATGCCGGCTTTTTGACCTGATGTCCCGCAGGCTTCTAGAGGGTACTCGGGCGTGTTGATCCAAACGTCCACGCCCGTTACCAGAGTTCTGGCGAGTGCAAGATCATAACCTTCCAGCAGCAGGATTTTCCCGACGAACTCGGGACGTTCAGAGAACTGATGGATGATTCGGATTAATTCCTGCCC
>JAOTYS010000623.1 GCA_029861795.1 Gammaproteobacteria bacterium
AAGCTGCGTGCTCAAGATTCGGTTCTCTGTTAACAAATAATCGATGACATCCTGTTGGTGCTGGTTGAGCCAGCCCGCAAGAGCGACGAGGAGGAAATGAAATGGATGGAATGTACCGGTCATGCGACCAGCCTATCTTGATCAAGGAATCACGGCAATCCAGATCCCTCGATCCAGTTTTTGGATAGTACGGGCCATTCATGCCTCGGACAAACACATCAAGCCTTCCAGATCGTGACGACGTGATCGAGGGCGCTGCCGTCAAATCACCGCCCAAGTTTTTCCAGCCGCCCCACTGCGAGCCGTTCCAACTACGTTGCACCAAATGATTGTTCATCCCACGGACAAATACTTCCAATCTCCCGCCATAAGTTGCAACGACAGTGGGATGTGCGACGTCCGGGTAGAGTCCTATCTGGGCGAAAGCGGTTTCGGAATCGGTTACGAATATGAGAGTAAGCACCACAATTGCGCGCACATACACAGCTAAGCTTCCTCTGAGATCCTCACGCAATTGCGCATTCATAGCTCTTACTAGCTGATAGCACAGCTATTTCAATTATTGTAAAGTTGTTGTCGATAGCAACCCGCCGGATCGGGGAACGTGAAATGCTGCGTGATATAGCCAAAGCAACCATTGGATGGATGTATCATAGTGCACTCTTTGAGTCTGTGACATTTTTTACAGAATGCGAACAACAAACTAGGGCTTTTCGCTATTGTCTTTTTTTCACGATAAACTAACTCAGCGAGGCGTATACTTGTACACGAGTTCACCTCTGATGCGTAAGGAACCATGGCCTACCAACGCTATCCACTGATCACCGAAAAAAATCTTGTGCTGTATCACGACGCATTCGCACAGACCGGCGAAGAGTCTGCGCAGACCCAGTCCGCTGTACTGCTCTGTGTTGGAGTCCTGCTACGAAAAGAACCCGAGGCACCGGAGGCTGGCGCAGAGGAACGCCCGCTCGGTGAGCTGTTTCCGGAAGACGACTGGGCGGCTCTCGCAATACCAAAGTCGCTCCTCGATCTACGTAAGCATCGAGGCGCACGCTATCGAACAGGTCTCTTACGCGATGAGCTCGGCGCGACCGCTGCGGAGCGGCTCAAGGGAGCACGGGACTTTCAGGACCCTGAGGCTGAGACGACGTTTAAGGACGTGCAGGTATCGCTCAGTGAGCAGCTGACACGTGATCCCGACCCTGACATCGCTGCACGATTGGTGGAGAATTCTCTCAATCACCCTCAACCCCTGGCTCGAGTGGCAGCAGCTTCTTCTGGCTTCGATCTTTTCCCTGAAGACGAAGATAGAGCGGAGCTACTCGCACTGCTGGTCGAAGGTCTCGACAGCGAAGACGAGCTTGTCCGGGAGTTGGCGGCAACTGTGCTCGCGCGTGTGGAGCCTTCACATCCCCGGCTTGGACCCCTGACACCGCCCGGCAAGGAAGAAGAGCAGGGCGATCCGCAACACACCAGTCTTCTTATCCACGGCACCTGGGCAAGAGACAACAGCTGGTGGCAACCCTCTGGTGATTTTCACACCTATATTCTCAACGACGTTCGTCCCGATCTCTACTCGCAACCCGACCGCTTTGATTGGAGTGGCGGTTATAGCGACGCGGCACGCAGCATCGCCGCCGGCCGGCTTGAAATCTGGATCACTGAACGCCAGTTAAATGGACTCGACTTGTTCTGCCACAGCCACGGTGGCAGTGTCGCGATGGAGGCCAATCATGCCAGTCTGCAGATTAATCAATTGGTGTTGTTGAGTTGTCCAGTTCACCCGGACAAATACGCGCCCAATTTTGACCAGGTCAACGACGTCGTCTCCATCCGGGTGAAGTTCGACCTAGTGATACTCGCTGATGGTGGTGGACAGCGTTTCAGAGACGACAGGATTCGGGAAAACAGGTTACCGATCTGGTTTAACCACTCGGCGAGTCACGACCCTGAGGTTTGGCAAAACCACGATGTTCCTGCGCTGCTCTGAGCAGGTAAGAAGCCGATGCGTCTAGCCGAGACGGCCAAACTTTTCGTCATCCGGATGCTCTGGCAGTGGACAGGTCTGCGTCGGTTGGGAGACCAACTGGTTCAGGCCCTCGGTTCCGAAGACGAGAATATCCGAACCATTGCAGGCATGTTTCTGGTACAAACCGGCCGGCGGTCCAGGCCACTCCTGGAGGAAACACTCGACAAACAGCAACATCTTCCAGTGATACTGACGATTCTCGGTGACATCGAGGACCTGGAGTACTTACCCAAACTGGAGAAGTATACACAGGATCCCGATTCCGCGGTCGCGCAAGCGGCGCGTGACGCTATCGAAGTAGTCAAACTACGCGAGCAAAAAGGGCATTAAACATAAAGAAGCAGGCAAAGGAATCAATGTAAATAATCATCCTCACTCCGTTCTCAGTATGTTAAAGCGGTCACCTGTCATTTCCGGAAACTGTTCATCGATGTAGTGGTCCACCGATTCTTTTGAGACGAAAGTGTGGATCAACTTTACTGATTTCCGTGAACAGCCAGACGAATTTTCAGGAGGGACACCCGTCCCCTACACTTTCAATTTCAGGCAGTGGCGTAGCGCTGCACGTCAATCTGGTTTTCGTGCTGCCTCGCTTGCGCAAGGTCGTAAGCGGCCTGCATGCGCAGCCAGCTATCGGCGCTACCACCTGTCGGTGTCGAATTATTGATTATGCCGCGAGCGGGAGCTGGACCAACCCACGGCAATGTGATCGCCATTGATAATAATCA
>JAOTYS010000138.1 GCA_029861795.1 Gammaproteobacteria bacterium
AAAGTCTATTCGACTCTAACCTAGGCCTGTGGTAGGGGAGGGGGGATGTCTTGAAATAGGTGCGCTAATGAATCAACGGTGCCAGCCCGTGCCCAATTTTCCATTCCCTGGGTCCATACCAGGCTGTCACGGATTAGTCTCCCAGAGGAGATCTGGCTCTTCAGTGTGTCAACGTCAAAAGGACCCGTTTGCTCGCCGTCTACCGCGACGTAATAGGGCGCAGCGCTATCCGGGATGGGTGGAGGTTTCTCATCCGTCGGAGACGTAGACAGCGTCTCGCCAAGCTTTTGCGACATAGCGAACCCGATTCCCATGCCTACACCGGCCGAGGCACTTCCTCCAGGATTTTCGGCGGCAGCCTGCATCGCTTCCGCGGCCTGGAAGGCCGCATAGTTTCTCAAGTTTCCGACAACACCCATGCTGGTGCGCCGATCGAGTGCTTGCTCGACTTCGGGGGGAAGGGAGATATTCTCCACTAATAGTTTGGTTGCATCCAAGCCGTACTCGGCAAATTCCGCAGCGATTTTGGAAGTGACAAACACTCCCAGATCATCGTAGTTAGCTGCAAGATCAAGAATAGGGATTTCAGATTCCGCAATGACGGTTGCGAAGCGTGACACGATTAGGTTGCGGAGCTGGTTAGTAATCTCCACTGTGGTGAATTCGCCGTCGGTGCCCACAATTTCACGCAACACCTTGACGGGTTCTTTTATGCGGATTGCGTAGGTGCCGAAAGCTCGCAGGCGCAGTTGACCGAACTCTTTGTCTCGCAACATGATGGGATTTTTCGTTCCCCATTTAAGATCGGTGAACTGGAGGGTGTTAAAAAAATAAATTTCCGCTTTAAAAGGACTTTCAAATCCGTGCTTCCAGCCCTTCAGTGTGGACAGTATCGGTACATTACTAGTCTCAAGTTGATACATCCCTGGCTGGAAGACATCGGCAAGTTTTCCTTCATTGACGAAGACCGCCGCTTGACCTTCGCGCACAGTGAGCCTGGCTCCATACTTGATCTCGTTACCGAATCTCTCGAAGCGATATACCATAATGTCATCTGAATCGTCGGTCCATTCAATGACATCGATAAACTCACCAGTAATCTTGTCCCATAGTCCCATGATCTGCCCTCAGTCGCCGGAATTCCGCGAGCCAAGAATTCTCTTAACAAGGAGATATGTAACCATTTTTAGACGATATGTAGCGAGCTTTCAATGCCGAACACAGGTAATTTGGCAAAGAGACGAGCGAATCAAAGGTCGAAGGTTAGAGCTCCGGTCTATCGATGATCAGCGTTTCCTGGCGGTACGGTACAAATCCCGCCTGCTGATAGACCGAAATCGCCTTCGGGTGGTCCAAGTTGCAGGTGTGTACCCACACTCTGTTGGGATTCGTCGACCACGCCATGTCTACCGACCAGTCCATCAGGTATTTGCCCAGGCCTCGACCGATGAACTCCGGCATAAGGCCGAAGTAGGCGAGCTCCACTTCGTGTTTGTGGCGTAGGTCAAGTTCCACATATCCAGCCGGCACGCCGCCCACATAGAGCGTATAGATCTCAACCTGCGGATCGTGGATGATTTGCTTGAGCGCTGAGTCATCGAGCACGCGGCGTTCGTACCATAACCAGGGTGCGCCAACGGTGTTGTACAAATATCTATAAAACGAGGTTGTGGGCCTCTCGGCGCGGATGATTGCGATCTTTTCAGCCCGCTGGGATCGGTTAGTGCGTCGAGGTGGTGTCGACATCTCCAAGTAGGTGATCACCACTTTCAACTTGCCGGGCGGCAGCTGTGCATCGGCGGCCGGTGCCGTCCTCTCGGGGTGAATCCGGGTCTTGGCGATTCGATCGTTGTCTTGCGAATCCTTCATATCCTGCGTCACTTTGGCGAAACCCTTCATAACCTTGAGATGCGCGGTAACGAGACTTATACTGGTTTGCCGTCCCAGCCGGACTATATCTGTTCGCGATATGCCTGTCTCCTTCTTCGATCACTTCATTTTGAATCCCGCAACAGAGTAGGTCGAGTCTGACAATGAGAGAAGTGGTCATTGTAGATGGTGTGCGCACGCCGATAGGTAAATACGGCGGCGTGCTTGCAAGCGTCCGTCCTGATGATTTACTCGCGCTCAGCTATCGCGCGTTGATCGAGCGAGTCGGCATTGATCCTTCACTGCTAGACGATGTTTACGCCGGCTGCGGCAACCAGGCGGGCGAAGACAATCGGGACGTGGCTAGAATGTCGCTGTTGCTCGCGGAATTCCCAGTGGAAGTTCCTGGCATTACCTTAAATCGCAATTGTGCCTCTGCTTTGGAGGCCGTCAACCAAGCTGCCAAGGCCATCATAGCCGGTGAGGGAAACGTTTATATTGGCAGCGGCGTGGAGTCCATGAGCCGAGCACCTTGGAGCATGTCCAAACCCGACCGGTTTCCGACTAACAAGCCGCCGCAGGTGCACGATACTACCGTGGGTTGGCGTTACATTAATCCAAAGATGGACGCGATGCATCCGGTGATCAGTCTTGGCGAGACGGCCGAGAATATCGCTGAGGAGATGCAGATCAGTCGTGAGGATCAGGATGCCTTCGCTTTGGAGAGTCATCGACGTGCCGTAGCCGCAATCAATGAGGGTAAGTTTGCTGATGAAATAGTGCCGGTGGAAGTGCCGCAGCGCAGCGGATCGCCTAAGACCGTGGTGCTGGACGAACACCCCCGCTATCGCAAAACAAATGGTCGTTATGAACTTGCGACTAACATTGAGGAACTGGGTAAGCTTCCCCCTGCGTTTCGTAAAGGAGGTACCGTCACTGCGGGCAATTCCAGTGGAATCAACGACGGTGCCGCGGCGCTGCTAGTAATGAGTCGCGACAAGGCTGATGAGTTGGATCTCAAACCTATGGTGAGGTGGCTGGGTTCAGCCGTGGCTGGCGTTGATCCCGGCGTGATGGGCTATGGTCCTGTTCCCGCCACGCGAAAACTCCTCGCGCGTTTGGGTTTGAAGCTCGAACAAATCGACTTGATTGAGATCAATGAAGCCTTTGCTGTGCAGACCTTGGGTTGCATGCGTCAGCTAGGGATAAGTCACGACATCACCAATGTGAACGGTGGCGCTATCGCTCTGGGTCATCCCACAGGTTGTTCTGGATCCCGCATTATGGTCACACTTTTGCATGAGATGAAGCGACGGGCACCTGAAGCTCGACGGCCGTTTTATGGTCTCGCCACTTTGTGCGTAGGTGTGGGTATGGGTGTGACGACACTTGTGGAATGGATAGATCGCTAGACGTTGTCGGGACGCTCAGTCACAGCTTGAGGTCTAGCAAAAACTCTTCAGATCCATGTCCGTGCAAGGAATCATGCGCCCGAATACGAACTTTCTTTGCACCATCTGGAATACCAACATCTGATAGTGAGCGCGTGAACGGTTGCTCATCCACGTGCGGATGGTGTAGTACGCGGGTCCCGAGAACCTCACCACCTGGGGTTAAAACATCCCATCGGTTCACATAGTGGTCCCAGCCGGTGTCGCCGTGGCGGATAGTGGCCGTAAATTCGCAGACGGAACGCTCGCAGTCCGCCGACGCTTCTACAATTTCTGCTTGGCCTGCGAATGAGTGTGCGGCTGCGTGGGAGAGGATTGCTGTGACTAAGATTGCGAGAGTTTGCTTCATAAGGTTGTTCGGCTAGCGCGTGTTCCTCCATCTGCATGGCTAATGTTGACACTGTTGGTGCTCATGGCGTGGGTAGTCATAGAAACGGTATCGTGGACTCGATGATGACACACCCCTGCAGTTGAGAAAAAGATGGCTAGGCTGGCACATTGCGCTCACGCTGAAAGAGAAGCCGCTGTAAGCGCGACTGAATTTTTTCACGTTTGTGCATGTGGTCCTGAGGCCGTCCCGATGCGGCCTTGTTTGCTGCTAGCTTACCCGGCGGCGCGGACGCGTATCCAGCGACGTACTGCAATAACGGACCACACCCCCTCAACAACCGCGAACGGCCATGACTGAATTAAAACTGCGTACAATGAAGCAGCTGCGCATGCGACGGCAAAGCCCAGCACAAAAAGCGGCGATCGTTCCTCGAGCGAATAAGTAAGAACCATCGCGCTCACCGCACATATGCCGAATATTTCGATGGTCATTGGCTGCTATTGTAGAACGAGGCGAACGATCTTCCGCATCGAATCGACACCTGGGGCTTGAATACTTTAGATACTCGCCAAGATCTTAGTGTTTTATATAAGTGGCGGATACAGCGTAGTGCAGGTCGCAGCGAGTGGTGATTTCATTTTAGTACAGTGTCACTGCGTGGGTCGTGCAGCAGTCTTGTTTTGATTATGCCTCGTTGAGGGCGTCCACAACTAGCTTGTGAAACTGGCGTACGCTAGTCTCCCAATGCGGAGATAGCAGGCCACCGTCGTCCAATACCGGAGAGGCTCGACCGCGCTGTAAGCCTTCAACAACGGCATGATCTTCCCGATGGACCTGAGTCCATAAGGTGCTGAGACTCTGGACGTGTTCGTCACTGGGCATATCTTTGCCGATATGGTAAATCACACGCCACTGACGTGTGCGATCGGGCGCCTCGGGCACATTTAGATGCACGCCAAGTTGGTCGGGCAGATACCAAGCCAATACGAAGTTCGGAAAGAGCGTTAGATAGCGTGTGCTCATATCGAGCATCTGCGGCAGCTTATCCCTGTCATTCGATACCGCTTCCGATGAGACGTCGATTGCGCATCCAACGCAGTATCCGTCCACGATCATGTGGTGATCGGCAAGTGGTTGCCCGCCTGCGGACTGAGAGTGCACCACGGGTACGTGATACGGTTCAATAAAATTCTCGATCAAGAATTTCCAGTTCGCTTGCACAATGCCCAAGTCGAGTTTGGCGATTGGCATTACATGTTCGAAGTCCACGGCCTCCAGTCGCCGGGAAACCGGTCCTAGATACTCCTCTAGGGGCCGGGCCTTACCTCCGAGATTCACAAAGACCCAGTCGTGCCAGTACTTGCATCTTATTGGACGAAGTCCATAGCGCTCATAGGCAAATGACTCAATAGACTTGGTGTAGCCACCGAAATGTGGTGTACGCTTGAGGCGCCCATCGAGATCGTAAGTCCATGCGTGATAGGGGCAGACCAATGATTTGGCGCCGCGACATGGTTTGAGAACTACTGGGTGGCCCCGATGTCGGCACACATTGTGAAACGCCTTTACCTCTCCCTTCTGATCGCGTACCAGCACGATGGGTTGGCCCGCAGCAGTCGCTGGCAGCACATCGCCAGTGTTGGGAATCTCGTGGGCAAAACCGACGAAGGTCCAGTGGTCTGCAAATAAGTGCTGGTATTCTGCTTTGAGAAAGTCTTCGCTGGTGTAGGTCGCACGGGGTAACCCGTGTGCGACGCCGTCTTCTTCAGGCGGGTATGTAAGTGGAATCACCCCGCAAAGGTCATTTGATGTCGCCGCCATCTCACCAAGTCTCCAGCGCGAACCACATATTGCCGCTTATGCACTCATCATAAACCACACACTGACAAAAGGGGAGAATAGGCAGTGGAAATGAGATTGGATTGTCGGTGGTGGGGCACTATTCTAGTTCGTTATCCGACTGTGCGCTTTGAGAGGTTGCCTGCAAGCCGCGCCGCTACGGACTCCCCGAGCCACATCAACATCAGAAAAGCCAAAGTCGTGGCAACCGAGCTGGACCTGGAGAAATCAACCGCGTGGTGATTTGCTTGGCGAAGAAGTTACATTTTTTGCGCGGGATTCGAACCGAACTTATGTGATCGCAGCGCTGATCGCGGTATTGAGCTTGGTGACGATTTCTTCAACGTGGGTCTCATCGATGATGAACGGTGGGGCGATCAGTATATGATTTCCGCGGCGTCCGTCGATGGTTCCTCCCATGGGGTAACACATGAGACCTGCTGTCATCGCCTCGCGCTTGATGGCCGCGTGGACGGCTAACGTAGGATCAAATGGTGCCTTGGTTTCACGGTCGGCCACTAGTTCCATACCGATAAACAAACCCCGCCCGCGGATGTCACCGACATGCGGATGTTGACCGAATTGGTGTTGCAGTGCGTGCATCAATGCGGCTCCCTGTTGCTTGACATTATCAAGCAGGTTCTCCTCACGAATCACATTCTGGGTGGCAAGCGCAGCCGCGCACACGGTGGGATGTCCCATGAAGGTGTGGCCGTGCTGGAAAAATCCAGAGCCATCGCGGATGGCATCATAGATCCGACCGCTAGCGAGCAACGCGCCGATAGGTTGGTAACCGGCAGCGAGACCCTTGGCGACTGTAACGAGGTCGGGATTGACGCCTTCCTGTTCACACGCGAACAATGTGCCAGTGCGTCCCATGCCGCACATGACTTCATCCAAAATCAGCAGGACGCCATAGCGATCGCAGATCTCCCGCACCCGTTTGAAATACCCGGGTGCTGCAGGAAGCACTCCCGCGGTGGCGCCCACCACTGGTTCGGCCACAAAGGCGATGACAGAATCGGGCCCAAGTTCTTCGATCTTTTGCTGCAGTTCATCGGCTACACGCAAACCGTATTGCTCGTCGGATTCTGTTTTCTGTTGATCGCGGTAGCTGTAACAAGCAGAGATGTGGTGGGTCTCGATAAGCAACGGCTCGAACTGTTGTCGTCGCCACTGGTTGCCACCTACGGCTAAGGCACCTAGGGTATTGCCGTGATAGCTTTGACGACGGGCAATGAAATGACGCCGTTGTGGCTGGCCGATTTCGACAAAGTATTGGCGTGCGAGCTTAAGTGCGGTTTCGACGGCCTCAGAACCACCGGAAACAAAATAGACACGCTCCATGCCTTCGGGCGCGACGCTCACTAAAACGTCGGCCAACTGTTCCGCAGGCTCACTAGTCACGAATGCTGTGTGGGCGTAAGGGATGCGGTCGAGTTGTTGCTTGATGGCCTCGATCACACTTGGGTGATTGTGGCCCAGACACGACACCGCCGCGCCTCCCGACGCGTCCAAGTAGCGCCGGCCATTGGTGTCCACGACATAGGGACCATCGCCGTGTGCAACAATGGGTAGCACCGACCGGGTTTGGCGATGAAATATTCGGCTGTTAGTGACATCTACGGCGGTCGCCTTTTGCATGATTCGACCATACACCAAGATCGGTCGCACGCACAAAAATTGAAGCAGAAGACAATTTGGCGGTAATCGAGGGTCGAGGACCGTGGGGGAGGCCAGAGTGATGCCTTGATAATTAGACCTTTTCTAATACGACGGGAATCAACCATTGGTCGCTTTCATTGAAGGGCGGTCCGTCGTTGAGTTATGATGAATCTCGGATATTTCCGTCGATGGTGGAGCTGCTTCTCTCTTCACCTGAGCACAGTACATGCCTTTGGAGGGTTATTTATGACGTCTAAGCACAACAATCTCGTTACTACATTACTAGCGGCTAGCTTGATGATTGTGGGCTCTTTGAGCTCAGGGATAGCGTCCTCAGCAGAACAAAACTTCATCACTATTGGTACCGGCGGTGTGACTGGGGTTTACTATCCAACTGGTGGCGCCATTTGCCGGTTGGTCAATAAAGGTCGTAAAGAGCATGGCATACGTTGCTCGGTGGAGAGCACCGGTGGCTCTGTTTACAACCTGAATACCATCCGCGCCGGAGAGCTCGATATGGGTGTGGCGCAGTCCGATTGGCAAAATCATGCCTATAACGGGACAAGTAAGTTTGAGGAGCAGGGCGCGAACAAGGACTTGCGTGCAGTGTTCTCAGTTCATCCTGAGCCTTTTACGGTGGTCGCCCGCGCCGATTCGGGTATCAAGACATTTGCTGATCTCAAAGGTAAACGTGTCAATATCGGTAACCCAGGTTCTGGTCAACGCGGTACGATGGAAGTGGTGATGGAGGCAATGGGCTGGGATATGTCTGCCTTTTCATTGGCCTCGGAGCTGAAATCCGCAGAGCAGTCCCAAGCCTTGTGTGATAACAAGATCGACGCCATGGTGTTTACCGTGGGGCACCCCAGCGGTTCCATCAAAGAGGCCACGACCACGTGTGACAGCGTCATCGTCGAGGTGAGCGGATCCGAGATAGATAAACTGGTTGAAGAGAACGCCTATTACCGGCATGCCACCATCCCGGGCGGGATGTACAGGGGAAGTGACAACGACGTCAAAACCTTCGGTGTGGGTGCTACCTTCGTTAGCTCTACCAATACATCTTCGGAAACGATTTATGAGGTCGTCAAAGCAGTGTTTGAGAATTTTGACGATTTCAAAAAGCTGCATCCGGCGTTCGCGAATCTAAATAAGGAAGAGATGATTACGGATGGATTATCCGCACCGCTACATGACGGTGCCGTGAAATATTATAAAGAAGCGGGTTTGATGTGACCGGTAAGGGGGGCGTTAACCGCTCCCCCTTTCCTATTTTTCTGCGCGTTGTTAGGCGCCGTGAAGAACAATAAAACATGGCGCTGTTGCGGTGAGTGAACGGGTCCGGAAGGCGATTATGAATACTTTCGCACGGCTGGCTTTACCCCCTCTGCTGATATTCGCGCTGATAGTAAGTCCAATAACCCGCGCCGATGACATCGTAATCGGCACGGGCAGTAAGTCGGGTGTCTATTATCAGGTTGGTCGCGCAATCTGCAGATTGATTGATACTGGCGCGCAGGGGCTTAGCTGTGAGACGCTTGAAACCGCAGGATCGCTGTTCAATCTCACCAATGTTAGCCGTGGTGCGATAGAGATCGGTATCGTCCAGTCGGACTGGCAGTTTCACGCCGTCAACCAAAGTGGTCCGTTTGAGTTCGCCGACGAGAAGTTGGATAACCTGCGCGCCTTGTTTTCGGTGCACGGGGAGCCATTTACCGTCGTGGTTCGGGATGACTCGGGTATTAGTTCCTTTGATGAACTCAAAGGACGCCGGGTCAACATTGGTAACCCAGGATCCGGTCAACGCGCGACTATGGAAGTGGTGATGAAGGCGAAGGGATGGACTAAGGAGGATTTTCAGCTTGCCGAAGAGCTGCCCGCTTCGCAGCAGTCATTGGCGCTGTGTCACAACAAGGTCCAAGTCATGGTCTATACAGTTGACCACCCCAATCCATCTGTGGGCAAGGCAGCAGCTCTATGTGATGCTCGCGTCATCGACGTGGTGGGGCCTGCCATCGAAAAATTGGTGGCCAGCCATCCCTACTACGCGTTTACCACGATACCTGGCGGGATTTATGAAGGCACGCCTGATCCGGTTCGCACTTTCGGTGTCAAGGCAACCGTTATGACTTCGTCGGATGTCTCCGAGGAGGTGGTGTACTCCGTGGTCAAAGCCGTATTTGACAACCTAGTGCAGTTCCGCAAGATGCACCCAGCCTTTGCGGGTCTGGAACCATCCCAGATGGTGCAGGACGGTTTGACAGCGCCTTTGCATAAAGGGGCAATACGTTATTTTGAAGAGAGAGGTCTGATGTGACGCGGGTGGCTTGTTGTTCACCGGCCAAAAGAAGAGCAGGAGAATGCAGCGATGAGTGCTGAACAACAAAACAATAAAACGGCAAACAACGATGAACTACAGGAGATGATCGCGCAAGCGGACACCGGCGCACGTACGCCCGCAGGTGTCACAGGGAAAGTATTACTGGTGGTGCCTTTTATCTGGTCGTTATTCCAGCTTTGGTATGCCTCGCCATTGCCTTTTATATTTAACTTTGGGGTTCTAAACGACACCGAGGCAAGGACTATTCATCTTGCATTCGCGATTTTTCTTGCTTTCACTGCATACCCCGCGTTGAAGCGTTCACCTCGTGACCACATACCAACTCAGGATTGGATATTCGCATTGGTCGGCGCATTCTGTGCCTCATATCTGTTTTGGTTTTATGCGGCGCTTTCCGACCGTGCAGGTGCTCCTACGACATTTGACTTAGTCGTTGCGGTGTGCGGCATGCTGTTGCTGCTGGAAGCCACGCGCCGGGCGTTGGGTCCTCCACTGATGGTGGTGGCCGCCGTTTTCTTGATTTACACATTTGGTGGCCCCTATATGCCCGACGTCATTGCCCACAAGGGAGCGAGTCTTTCCAAGGCGATGTCGCATCAATGGTTGTCAACCGAGGGTGTGTTCGGCATTGCGCTCGGTGTATCGACAAGTTTCGTGTTTTTGTTTGTTCTGTTCGGCGCGTTACTCGATAAGGCTGGAGCAGGAAATTACTTTATCAAGGTGGCATTTTCCATGTTGGGCCATATGCGTGGCGGGCCGGCCAAAGCGGCGGTGGTGGCGTCGGCTTCTACTGGGCTCATCTCGGGTTCATCCATCGCAAACGTAGTCACGACTGGCACCTTTACTATTC
>JAOTYS010000139.1 GCA_029861795.1 Gammaproteobacteria bacterium
AGCCGATCCAACACATCCGTTTCTTGCAAATCTGCCGCAACGCTGGCGTCTGGCCTCGTGGGCGGCGGTGCTGGATTTCGAGGGCAATCTGTTGCCGCATATTCACCTGGATGGATACCTGAGCGGTGTGTATTACGTGCAGGTACCCGAAGAGATCGAAACTGCTGGGCAAGCGGGTTGGTTTGAGTTGGGTCGCCCTCCGTCAGAGCTGCGCTGTAAAGCCAAACCTGTGACACGCACCATCCAGCCGGAAGAAGGGTTGATGCTATTGTTTCCCGCGTACTTTTATCATCAGACGGTGCCGTTTCGATCCACTCAGAGACGTATCTCAATTGCTTTCGATGTTATGGCGAAAGATTGAACCCCGATTCTGGGAAAGTTATTGGATTAGCTCTGTTGTCCCAGCAATCGTTGCGCGGTGATTGGTGGACTTAGAGCATACCGGGGAATGCGCCGCCATCCAGAAGCAGATTCTGCCCCGTGATATAACCCGCCTGGGCGCTACATAAAAATACGCAAGCTGCACCGAATTCGTCGGGGGAGCCGAATCGCCCCGCCGGGTTCGACTTTCGCGTCTCTTCGATTATCTGCGAAAGTGTCTTGCCGGATTGACGAGCGCGGGCGTCAAGTGTTGCGCTAAGTCGATCGGTGTCGAACGGACCAGGTAATAGGTTGTTAATGGTGACATTGTGTCGCACGGTCTGACGCGAGAGCCCTGCGACAAAACCAGTGAGCCCGGCCCTGGCGCCATTGGAAAGACCCAGTATTTGTATAGGTGCTTTCACGGCGCTGGAGGTGATGTTCACGATTCGGCCGAAGCCTCGGTCGATCATCTTATCCACCGTGGCTTTAATCATCTCAATCGGTGCGATCATGTTGCTTGCGATTGCTGCATGCCAGTCTTCACGGGTCCAATCGTGAAAATCACCGGGAGGCGGACCGCCAGCGTTGTTCACCAATATGTCCGGGTCAGGACAAGCATTGAGCGTCTCGGTTTGTCCCTCAGGTGTAGTGATATCGCAGGCGACGGCTACCACGGACACACCCGTAGTTTGACGTATTTCCTCAGCCGTTTGCTCTAGAGTCCCCGCTGTTCGGGCATTAATAACCAGGTCCACTCCCTCCTTTGCTAGTGCCATCGCGCAACCCTTGCCTAAGCCTCTGCTCGCCGCGCAAACAATGGCTTTGCGACCTGTTATACCAGTATCCATGATGCAAACCTCATTGGGTTAATGCGAGCATGTGGTGCGGCCGCCGGACGGCGTTAGCAAACCTAGGTCCGGGTCCGAGCACGGCACCATGCGATGACCGCAAAGGTACATGGGCGTGACATTATGCGGCAATAAGTGTCATTTTGCGGCAGATTGTCGCTCTGAATCCTAGCCAACGATTTAACATTCCTCTGTAACACACTCATTTCTAAGCCATCCCCAGACTTTTGAAGACACAATTCGGTGCCGATCCGTTTCTGGCACGTATCTTGCAACTCTATCAATACAAAAAGCCAACAAGTAGGGGTGTCGGTGTGAGTTTATTCACAGACTTTCGTGGGTCACTAGCTAGACTGGGTCGTTAGACATGACTAGCAAAACTACAATCGCGTGGAGAATTGCAGTGTTGGGGCTGCTGGTTTCTGCAGTGCCCTCTGGGCTCTATTGGTACGATAAGCAGCAACAAGTCGATACCGAGAACATGCTCAATGCATCTGTCTCAATAAAGACACTCTCGCATGTTCGCGTAGACTCAGTGGGCGATTCAGTTTGGGAGCCCGCCACTGGTTCTGGTTTCCTAATCTCCAGCAAGAACTGTGAGGTGTTGACAAACCATCATGTGATCGCCGATGCCGCTCATGTAGAGGTGTATCCACGCCAATGGTCGGAGTCCTCAGGAATTCCTGCGATCGTGGTGAACTCTAGCCCTCGATCAGATATCGCGATTTTGCGCATGTCGCACTGTGAGGGGATACCCGAGGTGGTGCTTGGGGACTCTGATAGATTACATCAGGGGGACGAAGTCTACGCAGTTGGCAACCCGCTCGGTCGCAACCCGGATTCCATCAGCCGCGGAATTGTATCTCACACTGAGAGATTTATGCACGGTGTGCTGCCTTACCTACAAACCGATGCCACCATCAATCAAGGTAATTCCGGTGGAGCGTTGTTCAATGGTAAAGGTGAAGTGATCGGGATGAACAGCGCGATCTTGGTAACGCCGAAGGGCAACAACATCGGTATTGGCTATGCCCTTCCCATAAATTTGGTCAAGTCTGAAACGGAAACACTACGCAATGGCCCACCGAGTTGGGGTGACGCCGGGATTGATGACATTATCACCGGACTGACGGCTGACGAGGCCTCGCTGTTCCGAGTCCCTGAACGACGCGCTGCGATCATTGTGACAGAGACGCCAAACGAAGGTCCCGGTGCGGACAAGTTGCTAGCTAAGGATGTGGTTTACCAGATTGGCGAGTTGCCCGTCACTAGTGTGGATCAGGTGAAGCGAGTGATCAGCAGCCATAGTCCCGGTGATACGCTTACATTCCAGGTGATTAGAGCCGGGCAGCACATAGGTGTGGAGATCACATTAGCGGAAGGGTGGAAACCCGAGGAGTCACCCGTCGCCGACTACTATAGCGGTCACCTGGGGATCACGCTTGAGGTTTGGGACGAAGAGGGTGGCCCACGGGGACGGTTCGAAACACCGGTTATTACAAAGGTACAAAGCCTAGGTCCTGCGCATATGGCTTATATCGCGAGCTCGCAAAAGACAATTGCGCGCAATGGGCCGTTCACCATCCCGGTGCAACTCGATGTGAAAACGGTAACAGGTGTCGTCTACGATGGAACTTATCAGCCTGTAGTCACCATCGACATGTTGGAGGGCTATGCGGCTCAAGCATTTGACAGCGGATCGCCCCTGCTGCTCGAAATAGAGACCTGGGGACGGTCCAATCCACTTAAATTCGATGAGCCGTTACAGCGTCGCAAGACATCGTTTCACAAGTTGACCCCGGCACTTACTGTCGCCTCGGCACCAGGGGATTCGGAAGAGTCTGATGTAGCTGGCAAGCCGGAGCCGGCCGAAACGGTGACCCACAATGTGGCCTACTTCGACGCAACAGGAAATCGCTGAAACAACGCAGCACCAGAGGGTCTCTATCACCCCGATTTCCTATACAGGCCATTTAGATTAACGACTCTAGCCTCCGGTCGACTGCTTCTTTACCCCTCTGCTGAGTAAATAATCCAGCGATTTTCCCGTTTGCGCCGGCGAACATATGGCGCCAAATAATGCTCCTTGACCCTGGGAAACTCTGCGCTTCGTCTTTGACGTTCATTGAGCGTCTCACTCTGAGTACACACCTACCGTCATCGCTGCATTAAGGCACCCTTGGTTGGTATCGCGTGCGTTGCCGAGCGATTACAAGTTTCTGACGAGCCGTTGCAACATAGAACTACAAATCGCACAATGTATGAGCTGATCCAACTCGGAATTTGTCTAACGACCCGCTAATCCGGACCGTCAATGCGTCTGTGACTACGATCAGAAGAAGGAAACATCATGGCTTATGTTGACTGGAGTATATAAGGCCCCGAGTTTGTCAATTGTAATTGCGACTATGGTTTCCCATGCCAATTCAACTCATTGCCCACCCATGGAGATTGTCCCGCGTTGGTGGCGATGCGCATGATGAAGGCCAATTTGGGGATGTGCGCCGAGCCCATCCGCAATCCAGTGACTGGGGCTGAGCACCACGCACAAATCGTCTTACCCAAAGGATTTGAGTTTCGAGTTGCTGAAATGTCAAGCGGCCGTTTTAAGGGAATGAACAAGTTCACATATGAGAATAACAACTGGTGCGGATCGATGTGGTATGCCCAGTACGGCCCAGAAGGTGTTATCGACTGACTCTGGCTTGTTAATGGTGTGATGACGGGTACGGAGGCGCTGGAACAGCTCTTAAAGCGCGATCGGGTGATTGTTCTTGTCAGTCTGGTGGTCATCACCGGGCTTGCATGGCTGTATCTAGTCGATATGGCGGCAGACATGAGCAATATGCCCATGACTATGGATAACGCCGTGAGTATGGCTCAGGTCAAGTCATGGAGCATGTTGGACTTTGTGCTCCTATTGCTAATGTGGTCGGTGATGATGATTGGCATGATGGTTCCAAGTGCCGCACCGATGATTTTGTTGTTTGCTATGGTAAGTCGCAAGCAGCGTGAACGCGGTCATACCTTTGCACCCACTACCATGTTCATCGCCGGGTACCTTGTCGCTTGGACCGGCTTTAGCTTTATCGCCACGATCTTGCAATGGATGTTCGATCAGGCAGCTCTGCTTTCTCCAATGATGGTGAGCACCAGTCCGGTCTTGGGCGGCTTACTGCTGGTAAGTGCCGGCGTTTATCAGCTGACGCCACTGAAACATGCCTGTCTTAAGCGTTGCCGTTCACCACTTGAGTTCATCACTAGACGCTGGCGTCGAGGCAACGCAGGCGCGCTGATGATGGGAATGGAACATGGCGCGTACTGCGTTGGCTGTTGCTGGTTCCTGATGGGGCTGCTGTTCTTCGGCGGCGTGATGAATCTTGTTTGGGTCGCAGCCATCGCCGTCCTCGTATTGCTTGAGAAGGTAGCTCCATTCGGTCAAGTAGTCGGTAAGGTGAGCGGGGTGTTGCTTATAATTTCAGGACTAGTCGTGTCGTACCATGGGCAAACAATGATTCGCTACTGATGCCCCCGTGTGGTCGCTGGCTTGCATTCAGCACTCGGGTGACTGAACAGAATAGCCATAGTCGCCGGTAAGCGATGCTCGGGATCCGACCTTCGTAGCAGAGCACCGGCAGAACGATTCTCAAGGCGCGTTGCCTGCATCCTCTTTTGGCCTGTTTCCCCAGCTTTTAGACAGGGGCGGTCGACTTAATGCGAGCCCCCCGGGTTGAAAATCAACGAAATCACTTGCAATCTGCGAATTTATTACTATTATTAAAGAGTAGTAACTATATTATTTAATATTATTAAAGAATTTCGGGGTCAGGTTTGGATGTTCCCAATACATGCTCGTACTGCGCAAGCAGCATGCGTGTGACAAAGCTCACCTGCGAGGAGTGTGGGCTCTCCTATGAGGGCCACTTTTATACCCCAAGATTGTACCGCTTAGCGCCGGAAGACCAGAAGTTCGTGGAACTCTTTGTACTGGCCAGTGGCAGCCTCAAGCAGATGGCAGAACTGCTTGGTGTCTCCTATCCCACCGTGCGCAGTCGGTTGGACAAATTGATCGAGAAGATGCGTGTAGGGCAGCGCAAAGACGAACAGCGCAAACAGAATATTCTGGAGGACATCGAAGCAGGGCGTATTTCCCCGAAACAAGGAACGCGGATGATCGATGCAATTTGAGAGGGCGGGTCGAGTGGAGAAACAGATCTCAGACGAGTCGCGTGTAGCGCGAATGCTGGAACAAGGGAAGATCACATCGGAACAGGCGCAGCGCCTCGGTGAATCCATTAAGGCGCAACAAACTCGGGACAAACAGTTTGTCCAACAACTGCACCGGACTACCGACTCGACTAGACGCCGGCTCATTCTATTGTTTGCGATTTGCGGTGCGTTTTTCCTGATTGGGTTAGGGGGTGGCTCGATCTGGTTTCAACAAAGCGATGATGTGGGAATTCACACTGAAACCAGTATGCAGAAGGGGGATGAGCCCGACGCCCGAATCATCGATCTGAGAGAACTGAATGCTGAAAGGAGAACGACTATGAGTAAAACTGCCACTTTATCGCTGACAATCGCGATTCTCGTGATTTTGGCGTTGATCGGTGTCAGCGCACTATTGATTTACAACGGTCTTGTGGGGTCGCGAGAAAAAGTAAATGCGGGCTGGGCACAGGTGGAAAATGTCTATCAACGGCGCCTCGATCTGGTTCCCGTATTAATCGACGGAGTCAAGACTTATATGGAGCATGAACGCGACACACTGACTGCTTTGACCGAGGCACGGGCCAATGCTTTGGGGGCGAGTGACGCACTCGGTGGTAGGCCACCTGACACAGTGGAACAGCTCAAGGCAGTTGAGACCGCGCAAGGACGGGTTCAATCGACGCTTGCGCGCTTGTTTGCAATAGTGGAAAACTATCCAGACCTCAAGGCGAGTCAGAATTTTCTAACGCTACAGGATCAGATCGAAGGTACTGAAAACCGTATCGCTATTGAGCGGCGAAACTTCAACGAATTTTCTCGGCACTACAACACGAGGCTGCTCAGGTTCCCGTCCAATATCATTGCGGATTTGCTTGGGTTCGAATCTAAGCCTTACTTCCAAGCTGAGACTAGGGCATTGGAAGGGTTGAAAGATCCGTTCGGGCGCAGTGACTAGTGAGTTATGCGGATACTCCGTTTCACAGTTGTGCTGCTGGTGGTGCTAATCGGTGTGTCGATCATTACCAAGGCGCTGTTGAGGCAATTGGGTACCGACGCGGATCCCTCGGTCCTTTCACCCTTTACTTTGGAAAAACGCCCGCGAGCGAATCATTACCTCTTTGACTACGCAAATATCCTGACGCACTACCAAGAAGGTGCACACCAGTATCTTCGTCGCATCTCCGGAGAGTTTCATATCGAGTCCGTGATCGTAAGTTTGCCTGATATGCGATCGCACATCAGCATCGAAGAGCTTGCCGTCGACATTGTCAACGGTTGGGACATTGGTAAAGACCAGGAAGGTCGAGGTTTGCTGTTGCTGCTGGTCAATGAGGAAAGTCAGGTTAAGCTGGAGGTCGGCTATGAACTTGAAGATGTATTCACAGACACGTTTACTGGTTACATCGAAGACCTCCAGCTCAGACCGTATTACCTGAGGGGCGATATCGGCACCGGATTGATCGCGGTGATGGAAGAGATCGAACGCCGTGCCCAAATCAAACACCAGGATGAATACACGCCGGGGATGATCACGGAGCTCGACCGTGAACTGCTGGCAGGCGGCGGTGGTGCGACGCGACGCCTGGCCAGCTACCAGGACAATAGGCAGACGTCCACTGCATTCTCCACTGATGGTCGCTCGCCCGGTGCAGCATCGCCTGACGAGGCATGGCGGACGATGTTGACCAAATGGTCTGGCAAAGGTGTGGATATTGAGGCCGATATCTATACCGAAATGACCAAACTCGCTATGGGAGATCAGAACAATCCCGACAACCGAACCAAAGCCGCGCTTGGTCACTGGCAAAATGCAGACTATCAGGTCTTGCAGGATGACGATCATGCCGCAATCTACTTCGGCAATATCAAAGGGTGGAATAATGCGCCATTTTTGTTTTGCAACACGGCGCAAGGTTGGAAGTTCGATATCGTTCACCAACGCCGCTTAGTAGTGATGGCATCCAATCCTCATTGGATGGTGGAACAAGGCAACTATCCTTATGTAGAGCTGCTGTCGGACGTGCGCCAATCCACTGGAAAGGACTTGCCATTGGAAGGTGAGGATCTGTACTCCTGCGAACGTGATGAGGAAATTGCCGAGCGGATTGCCACACTAGAGCGGATATACCGCGACAATCCGGACGAGTACCAAGTGGTGATGGAACTCGCTCGGCTTAACGTCATCACGGGTCGCCGAGCTAATCATATACACCCGCTGCTTGAGAAAGCGAAAACGCTCAATCAGAACGCGGCTGAGCCTTATAAATACTCCGCCATCTACAACGTAAATTCGTTCTTTCAGTATGAGACCGCACTACAAGACATCGAGATCTACGTCGACAAAAGACCGGACGATGCCTTTGGACATAGTTTTATTGGCTTATTGCACTATCGCCTAGGCAATTACGATGAGTCAATCATTGCGTCGAGCAAAGCAGTGGAGTTCAATCCTGACAATGCATATGCTTATTCATTGATGGCCCGTGACTATGCCCTGCTGTACCAGAACGCCGGTGCCCTTGATCCACGCAAGAGTGGATACAAAAACTTAGCCCTAGACATGTACCGTAAAGCCGAAACCGTTGCCACGCCGGATTACAATAGAATCTCGTGGTTGCGCGCCTGGCTCAAAAGGAGGGATATTCTCTGAGGCGAGCGGAGTCGTTGGCACTTCCCTCATTTACCAAACTTGTTGAGCAGGGCAACAACTTCTTCTTGATCCACATCAGACCAGCGTTCATAAGCATCGGCGACAGCAAAGCTGAGTCCCGTTCGAATATTAGCGCAATATAGTGCTTCGGCCATGTTGGCGATCTGTTGAACGGATCGGCTGCTTCCCGTGGGTACGGCAACTATAATTTGTCCAGCGTCTTTATTGCGTATTGCAGATATTGCCACGCGCATCGTCGATCCGGCGGCGAGTCCATCATCCACCACGATGACTGACCGTCCACCTAGATCAGGCAGTGTCACATGAAGCTGTCTAACACGTTGTGTGACCTTAAGCTTTGCCGTTTGTGTGGTCTTCTCTATGTCCTCCGAGGTCAAGCCAAAACGCGATACCAATTGTTCATTAATCCAAACGCTACCATCAAAAGCGACTGCGCCATAGCCCGCCTCCGTGGTCCATGGAAGCAAGATTTTACTGATCACAGCGAGATGCAAGGGAAGACAAAGTCTGCTGGCAATCTCCACGGCCACAGGTACGCCCCCAGCTGGAATCCCAAGGATCAACGCGTCGCTGCCACTATAGCTCGACAGCATTTCAGCTAATTTTTTGCCTGCATCAATACGATCGTGAAACGTATGGGTTCTATTTCGTAACCCATTGAGCTCATGGATGTTATTTATCGGCGACATGTGGGACCTGATCGTAAGCACCGCTTGGGACACCACACAAAGAAGTTCAGGGTGAGCTGTTTGTGTAACACATTTGACTCTATTCTTACCCGATGCAAAAGTCGAATGACGTCCGGAACAATCGTATTGCCGGTGATATAGTGTCGCTATGACACCAGCGAAAATTGCTTCAGGTCCAAATTGGCTTCACCAACGCATCGAGCGCGACGAAGTCGTCATTATCGATGGTGCCACTGGCACCGAGCTCGAAGCGCGCGGCGTGCCAATGCACGAGTTCGCCTGGAGTGTACAGGCATTGTTCGAATACGGTCATGTGGTGCGTGAAGTCCATGAGGATTACATCCGCGCTGGAGCCGATGTTGTGATCACTAACACCTTCTCCACCGGCCGACACCTGCTAGACCCCATTGGCTATGGTGATCGGGTCGAAGCGCTTAACCGTGAAGCGGTGGAACTGGCTTTGCAGGCACGGGATGCTGTTGCCGATCGACCGGTGGCCATCGCGGGTTCAATGTCTAGCTTTATGGCTCGTCCAGAAGATCCCGAGTGGTTCAATCCTGAAACTTTGCGTTCGACGTTTACAGAACAAGCCAACCTCTTGGCCGAGGCGGGTGTCGACCTGATTGCACTTGAGATGTTGCAGCGCCCAGAGAGCGCTCGCCCCGCGGTGCAGGCAGCGGTGCAGACTGGATTACCAGTGTGGGTGGGGGTAAGTTGTAAGCGCTCGCGAGATTCTGATGGACTAGCGACCTTCGATTATCCGGAAAGAGACTTCAAAGATGTTGTGAGTGCGGTCACAGACCTCGGCGCCGGTCTGATTAACGTCATGCACAGTGAAGTTCACGACACTGCACCGGGTATTGAGCTTGTGCGTCAACACTGGTCAGGCCCGATCGGGGCTTATCCTAATTCCGGCTATTTCAAAATGCCCAACTGGCAGTTTGTGGACATCATTCCTCCGGACGAGCTGATCGAAGTCGCAAAAACTTGGGTGACGCAAGGCGTTCAAGTCATCGGGGGCTGTTGTGGTATCGGACCTGAGCACATTCGCAGATTGAAACAGGAGTTGCCGACCTATCTTCCCCCAACTTAAAGACGGAAATCCTGACTAGAGGTAAGTGGCTGTGCCATACATAAAGACTATCAGCGATGACGAGGCCGAGGGCATCGTAAAGAAGAACTACGAGAGTAGCCGCAAGGCTAACGGGGCAAACTACTCCACGGAGCGCATACTCAGTCTATGGCCAAAAGTTCAAACCATGGAGAACCGGCGCTATCAGGCGGTGATGCTCGATACCAGCGAGTTGACGCGGGCCACCAAGGAAATGATTGGCGCCGCGGTATCCGCTGCAAACAACTGTGACTATTGCGTTCAACATCATGTTTCGATGATGGTAGAGGCAGGGGTGGACCCGAGCACGGCGTGGCAGGTCGCTGACGACTATACCCAGGCGAGGGTTGATGAGCGAACCCAAGCCCTTCTCGAGTTTGCGCTCACCGCGCGACCTGATCTCACAAACCAGACCGATGTCGATAAGTTGAAAGCGCTCGGCATAAGCG
>JAOTYS010000624.1 GCA_029861795.1 Gammaproteobacteria bacterium
CAGCTGCGGTTCGAACAGCTGTTATTAGAGATCTTGACCCAGTTCATAGACCTCGATCTCGCGCAGATCAACGAATCGATCCCGGTTGCGTTGGCACGGATTTCACGTTTCTTAGGATCGGAACTGACCACATTTCTGCAACTCGACCCGAGTTCGGGGATGCTGAAGCATACCCATCAGTGGATCGCCCCGAATCTAGACTTCGATATGGATTTCACTAGCGAAGAATTCGAATTGCAGGGAGCTGTGCCATGGCTCACGCGGGAGCTGTCCAACGGAGAACCAATCATCATTTCGCGCCTCGACGACTTTCCTCCCGAGGCGACGAAGGAAATATCGATTTTTCAAAGTACCGGTATTAAGTCCGTTGTCTGGGTGCCGGTTCCCGCGGCTGGGAACGTCGCGGCTTGTATCGTTTTGAACACACTGAGCTACGAGCAGACCTGGTCGAATGTGCTCGTTCAGCGGTTGCAACTATTGGGGCAGATATTTAACGGCGCACTAGTCCGCGGCGAAAGCGATCGTTTATTGATTGCGCAGTATGCGTTTGAGTCTCTAGTCTCAGAAATCACCGCGCGCTTTGTTAATATTGCTAGCGACCGGGTCGACGGGGCGATTGAAGAAGCATTAGGCGCTATCGCCCAATATTGTAATGCCGATAGCGTGACCGTCGCGCGGCTCGATAGTGCAGGTCGCCTCGAGATCGGTCATTCTTATAACTCGGATTCGGAGCAAGTCCCCGATGGGTGCCAGATAACCGGCTATTACGCATTGCCAAATCTGGCGGCCTATCTTTCCCACGAGCAGACATTTCGATTCGACTCGGCACACCAACTCCCCAACTGGCCGGAGGAAAGAGGGTTTGTAAAAGCGGCGAATAGCCACGCAGCACTGGTGATCCGCTTAGGCATCTCCGAAGAATGGATTGACGCCATTATCATCTCTTCAGTCAGTGAGGATTTCATTGGTCCGGAAAACCGTACGGTTGAGCAATTGCGCCTCGTCGGACGGGTATTCCTCGACGCCGTACGTCGTCAATACGCGGAGGGTACACTGGAAAACCAGTTGCGACTCGAACAGCTTCTATCAAAGCTGTCAACGACATTTATCGCGCTGCCTGCCGAACAGATCGACGATACGATCAACAGTGCGCTGCGGGATGTTGGTGAGGTCATGGCGGCAGATCGGGTGTTTGTAAACCAATTCTCGGAAGGCAATAGCGAATTCCGAGTCACCCATATATGGACGGCGTCCGGCATCCCGCGCGACGATTTCGCGTTTAAAATGGTGCTCAGCGAACACTTCCCTTGGTACACAAACAGGATGTTGCGCGGGCAAACACTTGTTTTTAGTTCGATCGATGAGTTACCGGAGGAGGCGGTCAACGAGCGGGAATATGTAAAAAGAACCGGTATCCAGTCGTCGGCGATTGTCCCTTTGCAGATCGACGGATCGGTGATTGGCAACTTAGGGCTCGACATGATCCGGCATGGAAGGGCCTGGTCAGAAAACCTGCTTGCGGGTTTACGGCTGGCGAGCGAGATCGTGGGGAATGCGCTGAAACGCACGCGATTCGAGCAGCAGCTCGTGAGCGCGCACCAAGAAATCAGCACACTCAAAGAGCGCTTGGAGGCAGAAAATGTTTATCTCAAAAAGGAGGTTGAACGAGATTATTCGATTGAGGGGATCTTGGGGCACAGTGATGCGATCAAGGAGGTGCTGAAACTGGTTGAGCAGGTAGCCGGCACCGAAGCGACGGTGTTGATTTCCGGCGAGACCGGGACCGGCAAGGAATTGATTGCACAAGCGATCCACACGCAGAGCCAGCACAAAGGGCAGACGCTGGTTAAGGTCAACTGTGCGGCATTGCCCGCGACCCTGATTGAAGCAGAGCTGTTTGGTCGTGAGAAGGGGGCGTATACCGGAGCGTTGTCCAGACAGATCGGTCGTTTCGAGCTCGCCGACGGCTCGACGATTTTTCTCGACGAGATCAGCGAGCTGCCCCTGGATTTGCAAGCCAAACTGCTCAGGGTGTTGCAGGACGGGGAGTTTGAAAGGTTAGGTAGCAACAAGACCATCAAGGCCGATGTGCGCGTGATCGCAGCCACCAACCAAGATCTCGTCAAAGCGGTCAATGAGGGGCGGTTTCGTGAAGACCTGTACTTTCGGTTGAATGTGTTTCCGATTACGGTGCCGCCGTTGCGCGAACGACGCGGGGATATCCCGGTTCTGGTGTGGGCGTTTGTCGAAGAGTTCGGTGACAAGATGGGGAAAAAGGTTGAACAGATAAATAAATCCACCATGGAGTCATTTAGTAGTTACGCGTGGCCGGGCAATGTGCGGGAACTTCGCAATATCATCGAGCGCGCGATGATTCTGAATCGGGACCATGATTTGCGAACGGATTTGCCGCTGGCGTCCAACACTGCCGTTTCTGACGAGCAGACACTTGAAAGGGTCGAGAAGCAGCACATTGAGGCGATGCTGCAACGCACCGGGTGGCGCGTTAGCGGCAAACGCGGTGCCGCGCAGCTGCTAGGGCTCAAACCCACAACCCTGCGCTCGAAAATGGAAAAGCTCGGGATCAAGAGACCGTAAAATTGTTTAAGATGTAATAGGCACTCTAAGTAGGTCTAGAACAGTTAGCCCGGATATGCACCAAGGCGGCGAAACAGGAGCTAACACCTTACTCGAGGTAAGGAATTCGATGGTCGTATGAGGTTTAGAAATTAACCTGGTAATGGATGAAAGATCTATG
>JAOTYS010000625.1 GCA_029861795.1 Gammaproteobacteria bacterium
ACGCTTCACAATTCGTTCAATGCCTATCCGACGCAGCCTACTTCGAATCGGTTTCATTCACCACTGACGATATTCGGCGCAAAGCACAATACGCTGCAAACGAACAGCGTGACGCTTTACAGGTAGTAACCGGGTCGGTTGCCGAATACCTCGCGAGCCTGCAAATGACTATGCAGACTCGCGCCTTTGATGCAGTCGATTTGCCACGCATTGCTCAATTGACTAATAAAACGAATCAATTCAATACCACCACGCGACGACGCACACTAGAGGAAATCAGACACATCGCTTCCGCGCCGGACATCTTGACACTACAGGTTCGATTATCTGACCGATTTGGCGACAACGGGCTGGTGAGCGCAGTCATTATGAAGCCCTCTGGAGCAGCGGAGGATACTTATGACATCGACTCTTGGGTCATGAGTTGCCGCGTTTTTGGACGCCAACTTGAGCACGCGATTCTAAACACACTGGTTACCATCGCCACTGAGGCAAACGCCAAGTTCTTGATAGCCACTTATAAGCCTACGCCGAAGAACATGGTTATCAAAAACCTATTTGCGGAGCTCGGTTTTGAATTGCTGATTGAAAAGAAATCAGCACCGAGCAACGAAACGCACTGGCGGTTAGATTTGAAACAATACTGCGACCACACAACCCAAATTGATAGCAAAGGGTGAAGAGCATGCCCGATCAACAAATCCTCGATGATCTAACTCAAATCCTACGGGATCTATTGTTTGACGATTCGCTGGTCCTTCTGGAATCTACCACTAGAGCCGACATCCCTGCATGGGACTCATTTTCGTATGTGAACTTCATCGTCGCAGTGGAAATGCGATTCGGAATTAAGTTTGGCGTTGCAGAAGTGGAATCTTTCGTCACAGTGGGTGAAATAGCTACCCGCATTGAGCAGTTAACCGATGCTGTTTAACTCCCATTCCTTCGTTTTTGTATTTCTACCGGTAACGTTGTTCGTCTATTTTGCTCTGGGTCGGTTATCACGGAACTGGGCTCTGCGTTGGATCATTGTCGCGTCGCTAGTATTTTATGCGTGGTGGAGGCCGGCGAACGTACTCATTATTGTTCCTGCCATGCTTGTGAACTTTGGGGTCGCCAAAGCGATTCTTTACCAGAATAGGCATGACAACCGCGCTGCGGCCAAGATTTTCCTTGCGCTGGGCATTGTTTTCAACATCTGCGTGTTGGGTTATTTCAAATACACAAACTTTCTGGTCTCCGCTGCAACCGACGTCTTCGGCGGCAGCTTCACACTCAAGGAAATCGTACTACCGCTTGGGATTTCGTTCATTACCTTCCAGAAGATCGCATTCCTGGTGGATGTTCACGGTAAACGAATCGAATCGTTTCGGTTCCAGGATTTCTTCTCGTTTGTTCTCTTCTTTCCACAGCTGGTCGCCGGACCAATAGTTCACTATCGGGAGATGATGCCGCAATTTCACGACGTGCCATGCAAGTTTCGCAGAGATGACGTTTCTGTTGGGCTGACACTGTTTTTCTTCGGTCTCTTCAAAAAAGTGGTTCTCGCCGACAGCATCGCGCCCTTGGTGTCTTCGGTATTCGCCACCGCAGACGGCGGCTCATCAGTGTCGCTACTACCGGCGTGGCTCGCTGCCTTAGGGTTTACGTTTCAAATCTACTTTGACTTTTCCGGATACTCGGACATGGCACTCGGCGCCGCTCGGCTTTTCGGCATTCGGTTACCTGTCAATTTCAACTCGCCACTGCGCTCATCCAGCATCATCGACTTTTGGATGCGCTGGCATGTTTCCTTAACGCGCTTCCTGACCGCCTATCTATATAATCCGTTGGCGCTGTTCCTCACCCGTCGCCGATTAGCCTCTGGCCGAGCGGGCTACGGAGGTCGCAACACGTCCGTGGGCGCTTTCCTCCAGTTACTGATGCTGCCCACCGTGGTCACGATGTTTATATCGGGCATCTGGCATGGTGCTGGGTATCTCTTTATGATTTGGGGATTAATGCACGGTTTCTACCTGACCGTTAATCACGCCTGGCGGCTGTTCGCCCAGAGACTTTGGCCGAAATCTGTACGGTACCAGCAGGTGATGCGGCCAATCGGCTGGCTGTTAACTTTTGTTGCCGTTGCCGTATCGATGGTCGTGTTTCGATCAACCAGCGTGGATACGGCCAGTAACATTATTTTCGGAATGGCCGGCCTAAACGGGATCGAATTACCGAATTCGATTTATGACAAGCTTGCAACGCTGGGGCTGTCGCTGACCGCAATGCAGATATCTCCCGGCTTGCCCAACTATAACAACCTGCGGGAACTCGTGGGGTGGCTGCTGTTAATCGCACCACTTGGCCTACTGGTGCCGAATACTTTACAAATACTTGATCGATTCGAGCCAGCCATCGGAGTGCGGCCGTCCGAAGACTCAAATTTTTTCGCCACCAGTATCCGTTGGAATCCATCACTAATATGGGCAGTTCTGCTAGCGATCTTCGCATTTGCCGCCGTCACCAATGTCGGCGGTTACACGGAGTTTCTCTACTGGCAGTTCTAAATGAGGAACTTGGTTAAGCAACGACAATTTTTGATGCATAGAAGGCTTCCGCCAGACCCGTGTCTGAACGACATTCAAGGCCTCGCAGGCGCATAATTGCCCTAAAGGTCTCCTCTGAGAACCAGTCTTTTTCGAGCTGCGATGGGTACGCTGACATCAGCGTTGAAACCTTATGATCAGCGGCTATTTCGGTGGCTGGGAAATAGAC
>JAOTYS010000140.1 GCA_029861795.1 Gammaproteobacteria bacterium
CAGTACTGTTGCGAACGATTAAGCAAGGCACAGGTGAGTGGGGCGGAAACATGCCCGCATGGGAGGGGAAGTTAGAGAACGACGAGGTGCTTACCATCATCCAGTGGATTACATCGCTTTTGCCTGATGAGATTTACCAGGCCTGGATTGAACGAGGTGGCAAAGATTGAATTCGACGTCGCCGTCATGGACAGACTGATCGATGGTCTGTTGTCGGAGACGTGAACTTAGGGAGACGCATTATGATTAGAAAATTTATGATACTGATGATTGCCGTGCTGACACACTCTGCGGCATTCGGAGGTGAACACATTCCTGACGCCGTCGTGGAGAGGGCAACTAAGCTCATTCCAGACTTCTCGGAGAGCAACATACAACCTGCGCCGATCGCGGGTTTGTTTCAAATTAGCATAGGGCCACAGCTCGTATACATATCGGCGGACGGACGATACATCATCCAGGGCGATGTGATCGATCTTGAGGGCGGCGAAAACGTCACTGAAAGCGCTCGAAAGCGAGGTCGGATCCAGGCTGTAAACGGGCTAGGTGAAGACAGCATGGTTGTGTTCTCCCCCCAAGAAGTCAGCAGCACGATCACTGTCTTCACCGATGTTACCTGTCCGTATTGCTCCAAGCTGCACAGCGAAGTCGGGAAACTCAACGCGGCCGGAGTGAAGGTACGCTATCTTGCCTTTCCGCGCGCCGGTGTCCCCTCATCCGTGTACGATCAGATGGCGTCGGTGTGGTGCGCCGACGATCCGCAACAAGCGATGACGGATGCGAAGTTGGGAAAGGCGGTCGAGCCGAAAAGCTGTGATAACCCAGTTAAAGAGCATTTCGAAATGGGTCGAGCAGTTGGAGTCAATGGGACACCGACCATTATCCTGGAAGACGGTACGGTCATTGGCGGCTATGTTCCCTACAATCAATTAATTGAGCAGGCCCAGGCGGCTCACGGGGGATCATAACCGAGACATGCGACGCAGCCCTCTTTTCCTGACCGTGGTGTTGGCCTTGATGACCTCTGCGCTAATGCCACGGATGATCGTGGCGCAGACCGACACGCTCTCTGAGGGATTGACTTGGCGGTCGGATCAACCATCAGCGCCAACTCTCGAGCTGATGTCGCTCGACGGGCAGCACTACCGGTTAGCAGATCTTCTTGGAAAAGTGGTCGTGGTGAATTTCTGGGCGACGTGGTGTCCACCTTGTATAGCCGAAATGCCGTCGATGCAGAAAGCTTGGAAAAAGCTTCACGGTGAACGGTTTGAAATTCTCGCGATAAACATCGGCGAAGACGAACAGCGTATCAGAGAGTTCATTGAGCAATTCACCCCGCGGTTAGAGTTTCCAATTCTGCTGGATCTGAACAATGACACCATGGAGAGCTGGAAAGTACGTGGTCTGCCGACGAGTTACATTCTCAACAAGCAAGGCCGGATTACCTATCAAGCAATGGGTGGACGTGACATGGGCTCCGAGCATATTTTGACTCGCTTGGAAAAGCTGATGAATGAATAGCGGCGGGGATCATTGAGGATGCTGAGTCGAGGAATGCTCTCTAAGCTTCGCAGTCGAGCACTTGCTCTCGTGATATTGAGCATGTGGTCTGGGGGAGCGGTATATGCTCACCACGGCGAAGAGACGCTGCTAGATGAGGAACAAGCTTATCGACTGACAACCACAGTGCGCGCGGAAAAAATAGAACTGAAGTGGGATGTCACTGCTGGGTACTACATCTATCAGTTTCAGTTCTCGACAGATAACCCGGGTATACGTGTTGGTACACCACGCATCAGTGGGACTGATGAGCGCACCCTTGGCGTCGATACAGTCTACAGGCAACAAGTAACGACGCTGGTACCGTATACGAGGCCTAATGAGGGGATCAGTTCGTTCATCCTGAACATCGAATACCGTGGTTGTAGCGATAATGGAAGGTGTTTTGAGCAAAGACCACGTCAGGTAACGATTGATCTGCCTCAGGGACAGGCCAGCTCACAGTCATCTGTTGAATCACCGAGCCCGGTAAGCAGTCTCACCAAACTACTGGGCATCAACCTAGGGAACGCTGTCGGTGGAGCTGACACGGAATTCCTTGACCCCGATCAGGCCTTCGTGCTGAGTGCTATAGCTCGCGACGAGCGCAGCATAGTGACACGATGGGAAATCGCCGAAGGATATTACCTCTACAAGGATAAGTTCACGTTTGATGCGGACGGGTCGGACGATGTGGCCCTCGGCGTGCCACAGTTACCCCCGGGTAAGCAAAAGGAGGACGAATTCTTTGGTCGGATGGAGGTCTACTACGACGAAGTCGCTGCAACCTTACCCGTCCTCGGGACCCCACCCGGCAGAGAGTTTGGGCTCAAGGTTACCTATCAAGGCTGCGCCGATGCCGGATTGTGCTATCCACCAATCACCAAAACTGTTTCTATTGCTCTACCTCTGGTTGCGGATGCGTCGGCACAGGACGGCGACACTGAGACAAGTATGGTCACGCTGGCGCAGGATCAGAATTTCTCGGCAGAGGTTACGGAGCAAGATCGGCTGGCGCGCTTACTGTCATCCGGCAGTTCATGGGCCATATTGCTCACGTTCTACGGCTTTGGCCTGTTGCTGGCTTTCACCCCATGCGTGCTGCCGATGGTGCCGATATTGACGAGCATCATCATCGGTCAAGGCAAAAACGCATCGGTCGCCAAGTCGTTTGGACTATCCCTTGTATATGTGCTGGCCATGTCGGTGACCTACACGGCGGCCGGGATTGTGGCCGGTCTGTTCGGCAGCAATTTGCAAGCGGTATTCCAGCAACCGTGGATACTCATTACGTTCAGTGCCGTGTTTGTGGCATTAGCGCTTTCCATGTTCGGATTCTATGACTTGCAGTTGCCACAACGCTGGCAGACCGCACTCGCGGGTATCTCGAGCCGCCGTTCCGGCGGGACCTTTTTTGGCGTTGCCGCCATGGGACTGTTGTCCGCACTTATTGTTGGTCCTTGTGTAGCGGCGCCCCTCGCGGGGGCTCTGATCTACATCGGGCAGAGCGGTGATGCGGTGCTGGGCGGCGCCGCATTATTCGCAATGAGTCTTGGCATGGGGACGCCACTGCTTGTAATGGGGGCGTCGGCGGGTAAGTTGCTGCCGAGAATGGGCCCTTGGATGAATTCGATCAAAGTTGTGTTCGGCGTGCTGCTCCTCGGTGTTGCGATATACCTGATTGAGCGGATTGTTCCGGGTTGGGTAACCATGTTGTTATGGGCCGCGTTGCTGATCGTAACGGCTATTTACATGGGGGCTTTCGATTCACTCCAGGCCGGTGCGGGCGGATGGCGTCGTTTTCAAAAGGGAGCCGGTCTGGTCGTGATGGCGTATGGTGCTCTCCTAATGGTTGGGGCCGCCGGTGGGGGTAGCGATGTGTTTCAACCGTTGAAGGGAGTCGCGTTTGGTACATCGAGCACACCAAGTGTGCCGGAGGTGCACTTTAAGCAAGTGAAAGGGATGGATGAATTGCGTGTGCAGCTCGACAGCGCCACTCAGCAAGGCAAGAGCGTCATACTAGATTACTACGCGGACTGGTGCATCTCCTGCAAGCAAATGGAGAAATATACCTTTTCAGATCCAGGCGTGCAGGCAGCGCTCGCCAATACAGTCTGGCTACAGACGGATGTAACGGCGAATGACGAACAAGACAAAGAGATGCTCAAGTATTTCAATATCTACGGACCGCCCGCTATCCTTTTTTTCAACGTTGACGGTCAAGAGCTGTTCCAGCGCAGAATATTTGGATTCATGGATGCGAAAGAGTTTCGGGCGCACATAGTTAATACGTTGGGCTGAATTCATTATGATTCGTTTCCCGGTATCACTACAGCGCGCTGCTACCGACTGTTATTCCGACACTGTGTCATAGGCACGCGCGCCATGCCTAATGTGTTTTCCATTGGTCCGTTTCTGGTATCCACGTCGATTCTCGGGTTGTTGCTGTCGCTGTTCAGTGCCTCATGGGTGGTCGGTCGATATGCAAAGCACGTGGGTCTTGAGGTGCGAACGGTCAGAAGAATCATGGAAACGGGTTTATTGATCGGCATAGTTGGTGCGCGCTTAGCATTTGTTGTGCTGAATTGGGAAAGTTATCGAGAGAATCTTTGGACAATTCTGTTTTTCTGGCAACCTGGATATCTGCCGGCAGCAGGACTAATCTCAGGTGTTGGCTACGCGATATGGCAGGCGCAAAAATGGGCTCCAAATGAAAGACTTGTTTGTCTGCGTGTATTGGGGAGCGGGGCTGCTGTCGCAGCGGTAGTACTTGTTACGTTTCTCGGCGGTGTGAGGTTGGCGTTGGACTCCAACGCACTGCGTGCAGGTGACCGCGTACCTGAGTTCGTGCTCAAGAATCTCGAAGGAAAAATCGCGCGGTTTTCTGACCTGCGAGGCCAAACGGTCATTCTCAACTTTTGGGCAACTTGGTGCCCGCCTTGCCGGCGAGAAATGCCGCTTCTAGAAAATGTCTATCAAAGAAACCGGGATCGCGGGCTAACTATTGTGGGCGTCGCCTTGGACGAACCGGCAGATTTGGTTACTCGGTTCGTCGATTCCATGGGTATCACGTATCCGATCTGGGTCGATGACGACACCAAACCTGATTCTGATCGAACGCTAGATATCTATGCGCAATTTGGAGAGACAGGATTACCCACGACATTGTTTGTGGGTGCCGATGGCGTGATACAGAAAACCTACGTTGGGGAACTGAGTCGCGCCTTTGTCGAGCAGTGGGTGCGAAAGCTTGTGCCAGCAGGCGTCAATTAGTGCCGGACATGGCAGGGGATGCGAGCGCACCGCACCAAGACGGGGTGTTTGGCATGGCCGATGATCAGCTATCCTTGCAGCAGCCTAATGCGTTAGGTCATTTGAAGACGACGTTGGTTGCGGCCAACGTGTCATCGCTTCTTTTCTCGAAGTCGACGAAAGCTGTGCCTTCTGAGTCGCGAATTTGGGTGAGGATATCGTCGGTGGCAAAGAAACGAATCGGACTCAGCGTTTCGGCATCCAAAATGGTGAATGACTTAGCTGCAGCGTCAATCGTGACAACCTTGCCGACGTGTGTACTCGGTCCAGCCGCGGAACAAGCCGACGATACATGCGGAATTAAGAGCGACCCCATGATCAGGGATAGCGTAAAAAAGCGTTTGACGTTCATCCTCCGTGCTCCTTCGGTGTAAGGGTGGAATGGTTTTTTCAGTACATGATTCTAAAGGACCATTGTAGGCATGAAATAGTTCCGTTGTCATCGGGATTATTCGAAGTTCAAGCATGAAAAGCGCCAAGCGAATCGCATACAGCTGGTTGGCACTGAAATTACTAAAATGATCTCCATCGTTCTAACTCGCTCCTGTTGACGTAAGCAAGCCAGCGGCTAGACCCTGCTGTCTCGCGAGATCGCACTGATGTCTGAATAGCGCCGTGTTTCCTGGAGATGTCTGCTCTCCCATTAGGTTGCCCGATTCCCGAACGTGTTCGCCGCTATTAGCGATCACGTGGAAAAGCTCGTGCGCGAGTGCCACGCCGGGATCACTGATCGACGCCGTAAGCCAAACAGAGTCTCGCAACCACGTTCGTGTCTCAGTGTTAGCCCGGCCGAACGCCTCACCCCCAAAAGGAATCTCCATCTTGGTATCCCGAACAAGATAAACGGTTGGGTGCGGTAAGGCGATTGTATCAACTAACGTTTTTGCGGTGCCCATCGCCAGATCTAGGAGATAAGGAGAAACTTCAGCCACGACAACCCGTGCTTCGTTCAGCATGATGTTGCATTGCGCCAATATCGTTGCTGTTTCTGTGACCATCGACTGGATCGATGACTCATCCCAGCCTGATTGCTGTAGCAACGCAATATCTACGCGCAAATGTAAATCTGGAACTGTAGAGGTCGAACGGACCGGATTTAGTTCGAGTTGAAATTGGTCCCGTCGTCGAACGCTGGCCGTGTCTGCAAGTGGGTCTGCAAGCAAACCGATTGACACATATTGCTGCATGTTTTTGCTCACTGCATTTTTGATGATTTCTGCTTTCAGTTGTTGCGCATCCCATTCGGGATAACGAGTGAGCAGGCGCGCGGCCATTGCGGCGGCTCGTGATACAGCATAACTCGATCCGGACGCAGCTAATTGTTGTCCACTGAAGTCCGTTACTAGCTGTCTCTCCGCGGGAATAAGTAGATCCACAGATAAGGGTCCCCAATTGGATCCTTTAGCGGGCTTGGCGAAGTCGTCGGCCGAGGTGACGACCAATAGGTTGTCCAAATCCATTGCGGCAGGGTAGACCGGGAATTCATCGATGTTACGGTTGTTGTTGCCTGCCGAGACAATAAACAGCATCTCGGGGTGATCTCGCGCGGCTTCGGCAAAGGTTTGCCACTCAGTGGGCCGGTTGCTACCTAGCGGTAGGGCGAAGATCCTGACGTTCGCGTTGGCTGCATGCTCAATAACATCACGCATGCGTGTCATGTCAGGTCGCGGATAACGGTAAGGAACGATTACGGCTTGGGGGGCTTCACGCACAATGAGTGACGCCGTGCGCGTGCCATGACGTTGAGGGAAAAAAGGCGAGTTTGCCGGATTGGCATCAAACGGTAACGGATCCATATCCCAGAAGTCGTATCCAATCATTTTGCCGTTTTGATCTCGTGCCAGATGCTCGCCGATCGCCCTTAACTGATAGTTCACACCTGAGTCCACCAACGCCACCCGGACTCCCAAGGTTTGGTCTCCCATGGGTAATGTGGGGTTAAGCGAGTCGCTGATACCGGTGGCATGAAACTGTTGATCCAAGTGTTCGATTTTGATCGCACGGCCGTGTTGATCGTATTCAATTTCTCTGACAGTTCGGATGTCGCAGTCTGGACCAAGGGCAACAAACAATTTGGGTTTGCCATTGGGGTCGTCGTATTGGATTCCTAGGGAACGAAGGTGATTCGGTGTACCAATCCTTTCTAACTCGATTCTGACGTCGTTATCCAAGCGATAGACGCGTCGCCAGCCATGTTGATTACCCTGAATTTCGATCGGCGTATCTTGCTCTAGCCGTGCACTATTAAGAATTGTGTTGGATACATCCAGTGAATCGTTGAGCGCGCAAGAAGCCGCGATAAGATCACCTATATCTTGGTATCGTGTCTTGTGGTCGGCTGGGGCGAGCGGCGATAGTAGCCAGCCGAAGATGAAGGCAGCTAGAAATCGTGTAAAACGTCGACCCCTATCATGAGCTCGCGACCTTGCCGAAATCATATCAAGGTGTCTTGAGAATGTAGGGTAACGGAAAAGGTCAACCCTGCTTGTTCAGATCTCTAAATTCGGTGTTGCCAGCAACCTATTGGTTGGCGTGCGTTGGGAGAAAAGGTGTGTAGTTTGCCGGACGGGATAAGAGAACAAGCGTCCGGAATGGTGAGGTCGGTTCCGTGGACGAAGGGGTAGGATCGAACTTTCAGACCCGAGCCTCGTCACTTAAGCGGCGCACCCACAGTGACTACTCTGAAAGAAGGCGATGTCTTGCGTCGTTATGTCCCATCAGAAAATTTGGCTTTTTATCGCTAGGTAGCGTGCACTCGTGTCCGCCGTAGAATGTGATCAGGGAAGCGGCGATGTCAGCAGCTTTAGGAGAGAAATATATATCCAGGCCGTTTTGATCCGCCAGCCGCGCAGAGTACAGCGCAGCCTCTTGAGGCGCATTAGATGCCATGAATACTCTTGTGAATTTGGATTGGAGAGCGACGTGTTCCTGATTCGTCACTTGAGCTGCAGTCATCGTGACTTTGTACCACGGCATGACCACCTGCCTTTTCTAATGAATAGGACAAGGCATTTGGCCTCCGTTTGGCTCCGGATGTCAAGAACAGCAAAACGTTTTAGGCAGCCGCCGCCCGAACTGCTCTTTCCTTGCACTCCTGACGTAGCCGTTCAAGCCCTCGCTCGGTCTCAAGATCACACTCGGGTGCGGACTCGCCATCTTGTTCAAGATACGTGATGCATTGTTCAGCATCCCACTCGTCAATGGTAATCCATAGATCGATAGCGGAGAGTTGCCCTGAAATCATATGCGCTGTCTCGTCTGTCTATATATTGTGATGAGGCCCTGATTATGCACAAGATATTGTATCTTTGGAAGAGAAACTAGCATGTGGGCGCCCATTCGGTGGTGCAGTGCCGGAACATAGGGGCCCCACAAAGGCGGGTGTCCCATGTGCGGCAAAGAGCGGGGTTAGGTCACCGGCCGGTTATTCATCTGCCAGAATCTGCAACCGCCTCATAGATGGTCGCGAGTGTTTCGGTAACGACGGTCTTTAGACCGTCACTCGACGACCACCAGCGATCAGGATCGTATGTGTCAGGAGTTAAGCTAATGATGCCGATTTTGACGCTGCTCCCATCAAATACCTTGCGATAAACCATCAATGTTCGACGGGAGTGGGCACCCTGACTCACAATGTTGAAACTTGACACGCCCACAAACTCGGGGAATTCGTGCTCAAGCTTTTGATGAAGACCTCGAGCGGATTCCCATGTACGGTTCTTTAGTGTCGCGGCGGCGGGCGCAATGACCACGACTGAATCTGGTACTCCCAATTCACGAAGTATTGCCGCAGCAAGCTGGGCAACGGTCTTATGTCGTGACAAAGGCTTTCCACGCGCGATGGGACCACCCGTCGTGTAGATTCGGTCGAATTCACCGCTCGGGAATAGCACTTTGGCCACTGTCTGCAACGCTTGGTCGTGCACCCAACCCTCAACGACCAGGTTACGGGCATTCTCTATAGGATGGTTGTGCGCCAACAATGGATACAAGCCAAGTACGATCCAACGTAAGACCAGTATCACCATAACGAGCACAATCAGGGTTGTTGGCCAAGTGGGAACCCAGATATGCCGTTTGCGAATGAAATGAATGCGGCGCTCCATCATGGTATAGATTCTACTTACAGGAGGGCGAGGGGGTTGCTGTGATGAATGCGGCTCTGCTGACTTGCGCACGCTCGGGCGGGCGCCTGCTTCAAACTCTTCGGTATTTCGCTGGCAAACGAGGCCGTCGAGATCGTAAAGACCTTAATTGTTTGATTGTGAGATCAATCTGACGATCGTGGAGTGCCCACCTTTTTTGGCAATCGATAGCGCGGTGGCGCCGTAGAGATCACGTATCGTCGGATCGGCGCCTTTGGCCAAAAGCATGCTGACAATTCCATCATGTCCTTTCATAGTGGCATAGCTCAGTGCAGTCCAACCTTCATCGCTGGTCGCATCGATCGCTGCATTCGTGCTGAGTAGCAGCTTTACAATTTCGTCATTCCCATTCCAAGCTGCAGCTATCAGCGCGGTCCTGCCATCATCGCTTCTTGCATTGATATCCGCCCCCGTGGTCAAAAGCTCCTCTGCAATGTCCAGATAGCCTTTGATGGCCGCGAGCATTAACAGCGTGAACCCGTATTGATCCCTGGTATTGGGTGATAATCCTGCATCCAGCAGTAGGCTCACCGCGGTAGAATCCCCATTCTTGACCCGAGTAATGAGTGTTTGTCTAGTGCGGTCGATGCCTAGCTGCTGTAAGCGCCCTCGGGCGTTCTGATCTTCGGCCATTCGTTGCCTGACCAGTTGCAGGCTAGCTACTACATTGCTAGCAGTAGGATTGACCTCAAGGGCCCGCAGATAATAATTCTCAGATTTCTTCAAATCACCCGTTGCATTGGCCGTTACGGCCCACTTTATATACGTTTCCGCGATCGTCCGAACACCGTCACGAGCCTGCTCGTTATCTGGATACTGGCCTAATATTGTTTTGTATATCTCCAAGGCGTTTTGATCTTCTGGTGATGTGAGTCGCTGTCTTCTCATTAATGATTCGGCGCGCCCGAGCAGTTGTTCCACATTAATGGTGGGTGTTTGGCTGACTGTGGCTACAACAACTTCGGTGGAGATGCCGATATCGGCAGCAACGGGGGGGGGTGCCTGGTCATCGGGTTCCAACGATTCCTGCCCGATATAGTCCTCGTCTCGTGATTCTCCTTGCACATCTGGAGTGATGTCAGTTACTAAACTGCGCATGCTCGGGTCATGTTCCGGATCTATGAATGTCAGGGGAATAAGGCTATAGGGTTTAGTCTGTCTGGCTGCAGCACGCACTAATACGGCACCGTCATTTGCGCTATCTGGTGTCAACTCGATCGACTTCAGATCGTGACGAACTACAACGCGCTGCTCTTGAAGTTCTGCCGTTGGTGTTGTCTCCGTTGTTGTGGTGGCGTTTAGATTGTCAGTTTGATCCCGCAGTGTTGCCTGCG
>JAOTYS010000626.1 GCA_029861795.1 Gammaproteobacteria bacterium
CGCGCGTAGTGCCTTGCCAATGGAGAGCAACACTGCATTACCGAGTCCACCACCCGCAAGCAACACAGTCTTTCGGCGCGGAACCTCGGTCGGTGTCCCCGTTACACCCATTACTACAATAGGATCACCTTGCTTCCATAGTGCGCACAGGCGCGAAGAGGCCCCCATCTCTAACGCAATCAGCGAGATTAACCCCTTCTCCTTATCAACCCATGCACCTGTAAGCGCAAGGCCCTCTGAAGTCAGCGCCGTCCCCTCTATCACCGGGGCATAAGTCTCGAAGTTTTGTACACGATAGAACTGGCCGGGATGAAACTTGCGTGCCGGCATGGGTGCCTTGACCACCACTTCGATGATACTAGGCGTGAGCCGATTCACCTTTACTACCGACGCTCTCAGCTCTTCATCCCATCGTGCTTTCAGCGCTTGAAACGCACGATCCCTCTCCACTTGCTGCGCAGCGTCGATGCGCTGGAACTCGTGCTCAAATAACTTCACGATGTGTGGATAGCCGTCTCTCGCGCTCGCCATCGCCTTGACTACATTCCCAGCATAGACCGGGTGATTATCGCCATAGAAAGTAATGTACTTACCGTTCTTGCCATAAGACGTAAACGGTGCGGGCCTGCCGATCTTCGGCCATGGTATGTCATGCATTGCCGCAAACCTCGGCTTACTATTAGTCCACTCGAGCTCAAAGCGCTGGAAGAACTTATCTTGCAGGGAGAAAGTACCCGGAAACTCGTTCTCATAAATAGTGTTTGGGGAGGTGCCGGCGGCAATGAGCAGGTTGCGTAGCGGCACTTCTATGCATTCACCGGAACTCACCCATTTGTCGTTTTCTTGAATAAATCTCTCGAATTTGACAGCACAAAGGTGGCCGTACTTATCCTCGATAGCTTCGACAGGATTCATGCCTTCAGCCCAACTGATACCCTCCTCCAACGCCTTGATAATTTCCTCATGGTTTTCACGGTAGGCCGGGGCATCGCTCATCCCTTTGCGGTAGAACACAGTAACGCCGCCCCAATTCTCTATCAGTGGTTGGAAGTTTGGCAGTTCGCCGTTGGCCTCGGCGCGCTCACGCTCAGCCCGGATCTCACGCCCATGGGTCAGAAATTCCTCCAAGATCCCCCTCTCTTCCTCGTCATACTGCGACAGCACTGCTTGCTCGCCACATCGCTCCATAAGTGTCTCGTAACGGCGTAACGTCTTTTCTACCCGCACCGGGTAATACGCCATGAGTTCAGTGGCAGTATCGATCGCGGTTAGGCCCCCACCGATGACGCCTGCCGGTAGACGTATCTGCAGGTTGGCCAGGGATGATTTCTTACACGCGCCTGTAAGCTGTAACGCCATGAGAAAATCCGAGGCCATGCGAATGCCTCGCATGAGATTGTTCTTGATATTGACTATCGTAGGCTTGCCCGCCCCACTGGCTATTGCAATATGATCTGCACCGAGATCCCAGGCGTCACCAATAGTCAGTGTGCCGCCGAATCGCACACCACCATAGCAAAGAAACGTCTTGCGTCTAGCCAGCGTGAGATAAATCACCTTGAGAAAGTTTTTGTCCCAACGCACAGTAATACCGTACTCCGCCACGCCGCCAAAGCCCGCCATGATACGTTTGTCGAGCTCTTCGTAAAGCTCCTTAAAATTACGAACTGGCATCGGCAGTACCGATCCATCTCCCACCAACTCTACTGGCAGGGGTTCGATCTTAAGCGCATCGATACCGATTACCGCGAAACCTTCATTCAACAGATAGTGTGCAAGCGTATAGCCAGCAGGCCCTAACCCAACCACGAGCACGTTCTTGCCGTTATATGGCAGCGCATAGGGACGCTTGACATTTAACGGATTCCAGCGCGTCAGCAAACTATAAATCTCAAATCCGTATGGCATAAACAGCACATCGGTGAGGACATTGCTCTCGACTCGTGGAATATCCACGGGTTCGGTCTTCTGGTAGATGCAAGCTTTCATGCAATCGTTGCAGATCCGGTGGCCAGTGCCTGGACACATGGGATTGTCGATCATGATTAGGACGAGTGCACTGATGTGATCGCCCTGCCTCTTAAGCACATGCATCTCCGAAATTTTCTCCTCCAGTGGACAACCCGTCTGACGCACACCCAGCGGATTGATTCTGAAGGCCCCAGTTCGTTTATCGGGCATGCCTTTGGAGCAATAGTCCGTATCGGTCTGGTGACAGTAAACGCAATAATCAACTTCGCTGAGTACTTGACGCTCGCCACCACGCCGGTCAGTCAACGCAAAGCCGTCGCGACGCCTACGCGTCGTACGCGGGCCTTGCAACAACGCGTGACCGTTGCGCTCCAGTCTTTCGACCGGCACCAGCTTTTGAAAATCTGTTTTGCCAGGCTTTTTGAAACTCATCCATCCCGTCACTGAAGGTTGAAGGTCAGAATCGTGTATCGCGGCATAGCACCAGCGTTGCACGATGTCGAACAACCTATCCACGAATTCCTTGGGCGCTTGCGCCAACACGTCCATGAAGACTCCGCGAGTCGAGGCATCTGCGGCCAAAGCGGCACGAATCCTCTGTACCTCCTGATCCGCATCGGCATAGTCACTCAGCTCTCCACTTTCCAGTCGCCTAAAGTGTTCCACAAGTCTGTAGAGCCTGGTCCCCATCTCGCTCACGGCACGTTCTGTATCCGTCTCTCCTGCCAGCTCCGGAAACCCGACACCTCTAAGCAGGGTGAACTCTTGCTCCAACGCCGAC
>JAOTYS010000627.1 GCA_029861795.1 Gammaproteobacteria bacterium
AGTCATCACCATACGTTTTTGCATATTTAGCGAAGTGCTGAATCGTAGGTCGTGGATTGAATACTGGGATAACGCCAATTAGACTGCCGGCCCATGGAATCCAAGCAAACCAGTGCTAATCAACCAAAGGGGTACCAGAGAACGTCTCCTAGACTCCTGTTGGAACTAGAAATTCAGGCAAAGGTTTTGCGCTCTGATGTCGACTCACATTCATCTAATCCTTTAACAACCTCCGCGTTGCTAACGGAGCTGTCTGTGAACGGTGCCCTCATCGCCGTTCAGTCTGCGGTGGGTAAGGTGGGTGATATGTTGGAATTATTGATACCAAACATGCAACCGGAGGGGCTTGCTCTACAAGCAGAGATTATTCGACTCTCACCCGGTGAAAAGGACACATTGGTGACGGTAAAGTTTAGTCTCACTGATGCGGGTCAACATGAGGCATTGGCCCAGGCTTGCGTTGCGTTGCTCGAGAAGGGTGATGGGGGGCGGCGGGCACACGCGCGGGTCGCGCATCACATGGAAGTCTGGTACGGAGACCAATCCGAACTAAGGGCGATTTTGCAGAACGTCTCGCAAGGTGGGATGTTGATGGTCACGGTTGAAGATCCACCAAAATTGCATCAGTCAGTGCAGGTGGTTATTCCGACGCCCCCCGCAGATGAACTGAAACTGATGGCACGCGTGGTCCATGAAGAAACTCACAGTGATCAGACCTGGGTCGGATTGCAGTTTGAAGAGTTGGGCACTGAGGCCCGAGATCGAATCACAACTTTGCTTTATTTGTTGATCGACTCTACACACGTTCATTAGCTGTCGCAGTGCCACACTTAGACTCGTGCCGGCATTGCGGATGATGTCAGAGTTATTGGGCTTGGTCCTCTGTCTGGCGACGTCGCTCCTGCGCTGAATCCAAGATGATGTCTTCAACAGCCTGGAACTTTTGCATGGCATCGGGCTGCGTCTCCCAAATGTAGCCGCGTTCCGCTTCTGATTTTTGCGTTTTATCGTGTTCACTGGAACACGACAATGGCAGCAATATCAGAATAGATAAGACGAATCCTTGCCTTCTGTGCATACTGATCATTGTAGAGCATTGGAAACTAGGAAACTGTATCTTCTCCCGCTCCACGTTGCTGACGACTCGCTTGCGCTTCACCAATACTCATCTAAACTTATTGGCTAGAAACACCCTCTTGAGAAATAGAAAAAGCAACACGTCAGGTCACGGGCGAAGGGTGGTGCCTTGAACGACTCTGACCCTAAACACTGATCTCCTCCAGTGTGTGATCTAGTGCCGCCCTTCGGGGCGGCATTTTTTTGTCCGTGTCATGGATGAGCCCGCCTGACTGCAGGAGCGAATGTGAGGAGGTCCCCTTAGAGGCCAAAACGCGGTCGCTGCTTGTGAGGCCATTTGTTGACAATGCTTAACATACATATCCCATATTTGCGACTACAATTTACTCAAGAAAAATCGCTAAGTAGATGGGGTGTCTACTATGCAAGCCGAATTCGTTGAGAAACGCTCGGAGCCGCGTCTGGAGCTTGATATACCGATCGGCTACCGTATCAGCGGCATGACGTCCTTTGAGGACGCCGTGTTGGTGAATATGAGCAAGAATGGTCTCTTAATGTATTCCATGGAGACCATGATGGTGGGTACTCAAGTTGATGTACTGGTAGAAGCCGAGGACGAGAATGACGAGCTCCTATTGATGTTTGCCGAAATTATCCGTGTCGAACCGGGGCAGTCGGCCGGGTTCAACTATGCTTGTCGCGTCTTTCGACACGAGACAGTATCAGCATAGGTTTTTCTTCTCCATGTGGGTGTGGACCTTTTGCCGCCTTCGGGCGGCTTTTTTTTGGGGGGTTCAGTCGCGGTGCAAGCGAGCGAGTGAGTTGGCTGTAATGTCTTTCACAGTTTTTCGGCGTTTACAATCGTTTACAAGACTCAGGACTAGTTTTTGGATAAAATGGGATGACTAAAACAGTAAATTGAGAAGTGTGGGGTGATCGCGATGCAGGAACAGTTCGCAGAAGTACATGTCGAGCTGCAAGATCAGCATACAGAGAGACGTTCCGAACTGAGATTGGAAATGGATACGTCGGTTGTGTTTCGTACCGACTTCATGCCTGATTTTGAAGAAGGGCTGCTGCTCGACTTGAGCAAGAAAGGATTATCACTGTTCACCGTTGAACCATTGGCAGTTGGGACACAGATTTATGTTTTGGTGGAGAGCGGTTACAAAGATGACGAACTGCTGCTGATTCGTGCAGAGACTGTGCGCCGAGAATCTGGGGACATTGTGGGCTACACTTCAGCGTGTCAGGTTCATTGGCATGGGACCCCTTCAACCAGCATCGATATTTCGAGTGGCGCATTAGGAACCTTTGTTAACGCCCAGATTCAGTACCATGGCGCTGAGCGACGTGCCGGTGAGCGACGCCAACGACCGCATGAACGCCTTAGCAACCTAAGTCATCCCGGCAAATGGAATCGTCGATCGGGTCGCGGCCGACGGGACCGGGAGTCGCTTGGTTGGTGTTAGCGCACGCTCGCTGATAAGCCAGTGTCGTTTAGAATGTCTATCCTACTCGTCGCCGTTTGCGGGGTGGCTTCAACTCACCCGTTGGACCTAGTAGAGGTGACTGAGATCGTAATCATCCGATAGGCTATTTTGGTGAAGTGATCCTCCTAACATCGCAGGGGGATGCGCGGATCTAGGTTCTGTGGCCATTTA
>JAOTYS010000628.1 GCA_029861795.1 Gammaproteobacteria bacterium
CTCGGTGACCAGCACGTAATCGTCGTTACTGGACGTGCCAAAGATCGTGAAGTCCTCTGTCGCTGCGTATTCGTTCCAGGGGCCGCCCTCGAAGCTCAGGTAAACAACCGCATAGACCTCGGCAAACGCGAAATACGTGTCGGCGTCGAATAACAGGTCGATGCCATGATAAAAGCCGTCACGATCGTGGTCATTAAAGAGCACAACATCGGCAGTGTAGAACCAAAAATCGATGTTTGCCGATTGCGCGCCCTGCAACGTTGCTTTCGATTGTGCGGTTGAGCGTTTGCTGGTGGCGCGCTCCCCGGTCGCCTCAAGCGCACCGAACTCGTCCTCAGATACGATACCGGCGGCACCCATGTCGCGCCCGGCCTTCGTATTCTGCGTTGTTATGGACAGGCGCTTGCCGGCGCTGGCCTCGGCCGCGAACACATTGGCCGAAAAGATGATTAGTCCGGCGACCAGAAACACCGCGATCAAGAGCCGTGACCGGTTTACTGACGTGGCGAAAGTTTCCATTTACTTATCCTCCATTTCCGCATCATGGCTACTATTTAAACCCTCTTTCTCTGAATCGTTGCTGAACCCATATTCATGCACAACGCGACATGCGATCATGTTCAGCTGTCGTTTAGTTTCATCGCATGGCATTCAGCCATGATTCAGGAAAGTCGTCAGGATTCGGCGGGGAGGGTGGCTGCGTTGTCCGTGCCAATACTCGTATCAATGACGCTTCCGGGCCAGGGTGCCTGGCACGCGCCTGATACCGACGGGTGGCTGCTGTGCACGCGCGCGGGCACGTGTTCAGTCATAGCCTGGATTGGCATTATGGGTGGCTACAGGCGAGCGTCGCCTGCGCGTCTGGCGCCACGGCACCTGGGCGACGGTTCAACTGAGAAGCACAGTCCTGATCGGTCGTCGTCTCGAAGAGACCTAAGCAACATCTCCGGCAGTGAGTCCCGCGACCTCCGCTGCCGTCACCTGAAGGGCTGTGGCCACGCGGTTGAAGAAATCGACTTCCAGAACACTGATGTTCGCGTCGCTGCGGAATACATCTGCAAGTGCATGCACGGTGTCGACACGGTCCTTGTCGGCCATCTTGCTACGCACGCTTCCAAGATACTTGCGTAATGTGGCTTCTGCGTAAAGCTCTTCACGGGCGGCGACGCGAATATCGGCCGCGCTGAAATCCTGACCTGTACGCCCTTTGAGGATCTCGCGAATCCTGTCAACCTCGACTGTCTGAATGTTGACATCGGCGTTGGCTGCCCTTGCGAGGGTCATTAGCAGTACTTCTTTGTACAGCTCGTTTTGTTGGTCCTCACTGACGTCCGAGCCGCCGAATATTCTCAAAACATTCTTAAGATCTGCGATTGCCATTTTGGTCTCACTTATTGATTCTCGTTTTTTCAGTGCGGTTGCCGCGACTGAGGCAAGTACCGGAGTATACACTCCAAGAACCGCCAAACTAGTCGCGGGATACCGCAAATATCATGCTCGGCCACCCGACTGCCCTTCTTCATCTTTGCCTACGCAGTTTCGGCGACTGAGCTGGGTATCATATCTCATGAATTGACGCATTTATACCATTGTTTCTAGTCGATATTCTTCTTGGCAGGAGAAGATTTTTTTTACATACTGGCACCAGGCAAACAACATAAAAGGAGGTGATCCATGTCTAGTGAGATATCAAGGGTATTGAGAAAACCATTGGGTCTTGTGCGGATAATGGAGCAACCTTCAGATCGCATCTGACCTGAGTTTTCCAATCCGATACTCACGAAGGGCTGTCCTTGGACAGCCCTTCTTGTTGTGAGTCGCTGTCCCTCGACAGCCCCCTATGTAAACCAGCTACCCTTGATCGACTAGTCGTCTTCGTCGGCCGTAATCTCGCGAACGACCTCTGCGTTGTAAAGGCGCGCAATGTCACAGTCCAGCAAATCATCGAACAACTCCGACGACTTGCGCCAATGACCTTCACTCATCAGCTTATAGTCATTGCCGAATGCCGTGTGGTCGTCGTTAGTGCCAACTGACTTGAAGTCGTAGGAATCGTCTGATTCTCCGAATATCGGAAACATCGCCCAGGCGCTGTCGCTGAATCCGTGCTCGTCCTGATACGCGTTCCACTCTTCCTGCGCTGCCAAGTAGTCATCAAACGTCTTGCCTTCTTTCATCGAACAATTTGAGAATGTCATGACAAACGACTTGTCCGACTCGTCCTCATCCTGCGGCCCCTGCTTCACGTTCATGGCGACGAAGTTCGTGTGGCTTGTGCAGTTCAGCACTTCCCCGAATCGGCCGCTCAATTCACCGCCCTCGCCAAGCCACATGTCAGTGCCCGCGCCCATTTTGCTGCCGTCGGTCCACGCACCAAGCCAGCCGACATCAAACAGCAGTTCGCCGAAGTAGTACGGCGTCAGAGTGGCCGCAAAGTAGTAGTCAACGCCTTTATCGTCCATGAAGTCATTCCAATCGTCGATGACCTCCTGCAGATCACCCGCTTCCTTACCATCATTGTAGTCGCAGGTAAATGTCTCGACCGGCAGCAGATTCGGTTCTTCTGATTCTTCCTCCTGCGCCAGCGCAACGCCAGAGCCCAGACACACGAACGCCAAGCCGGAAACAACTGTGGATACCATTATTCTCATTTCTTATTCCCCTGTTTCTTTGAATCTTTTGATTGCCGACATTACGCCGGCTACGCCGAGTATAGACCAAGATCAGTCGGTAACTGA
>JAOTYS010000629.1 GCA_029861795.1 Gammaproteobacteria bacterium
GTCGGTGGTCCATATTTTTGTGCCGTTGATGATGTAGTCGTTACCATCGCGTTCTGCACGACACCTAAGAGACGCGAGATCAGAACCCGAGTTGGGTTCGGAATAACCCTGACACCAGAAGTCCTCACCGGTCAGGATGCCCGGAAGAAAGCGTTGTTTTTGCTCCTTGGTACCGAACTCGATAATCGCTGGAGCAAGCATGCTTGTGCCAAAAACCAGCGGACGCGGCGCGTCATTCAACGCGATCTCCTGTTCAAAAATGTATTGTTGTTCATAGCTCCAGCCGGGGCCACCGTGTTCTCGCGGCCAGGATGGGCAGCTCCAGCCCTTTTCGTAGAGAATGTGGTGCCAACGGACCTGATCTTCCCGCGAAAGATCCATGTTTTCTTGTTGAACTTTGCGTTTTATATCTTCAGGCAAATTGTCGCGAATAAACTCGCGCACCTCGTTCCGAAACGCTTCGAGTTCTTTACTAAGTTTTATATCCATGACTTCTCACCTCGTGTTGGCAGAATCGGTCACAACCCCAAGATGGTGATCGCGTTGGCACCCAGAATCCCTTCTTTCTCCTCCTGGGAGAGCAAAGGAAGCTCCATGACGCGTTCCACCGTGTGGTCCAGGTCATACCAGGGAAAGTCCGAACCCATCATCACGCGCTCAGCCCCGATATCTCTAATTAGTTGTGCAAGTTCAAGCTCAGTGGGCGCATTGGTGCCGTCCGTCCACTCTATGATTTCGCAGCAGTCAAAGAAAGCATTCGGATAGGTTTCCGCGATCTCCAGAGCCTGTTTCCAGGTCGCACCCCCCATGTGGGCCAACACCACTTTAAGCCTTGGAAATTCCCTCAACATGTGTCCGAAGGAGCGCGGTTCAGCGAAACCGATGCCACCACGATCAGGTCCTGAGTGACCGATGATCGCGACATCGAGCTCTTCGCACTTGCGATAGGCGGGCCACAGGCGTTGATCCGACATATTGAATACTTGGAATGCGCCGTGGAGTTTCACCCCCCGAGCGCCGTGGTTCTCGACCATTTCGCTAACGTGTGTCGCACCGGCTTCGCCTGGCAGGGCAATGGGATCCAGGGCGATGAAGGCAGTGATCTCTGGAAAGTTCTGGGCGACCTCGCAACCCCAACGGTTGAACTCCTTCAATTGCCCTAAGATGTTGTGATCGATTTCCTGGATCGCAGTTTCCTTCTGCGACTCGCCGAGATTCGAGGCTAACTTAGCGATTTCCATGTCACGGGCGACCTGCGCTGAGAACAGGTTCAACAGCACCGCTTTAGAGATGCCCGAGCTTTCCATGGCCTTAATCACTTGGTCCACGGTGCCAGCGTCTTCGCTATAACACACCGCTGGTTTCTCGCCGTATTCCCATACTTCGTAACCCGCTTTCTCAGCCAAGCCTTCCTCCACAGTTCGGTACAAATGCACGTGGGAGTCGACCTTTATTAGATCTGCCATTGTGTCCTCCTAGCTGAGGCCTGATGGGCTATCAGCGTCAAACGCAGACAGTACTGTAGAACGTAATACGGCGCCAGTGTCCGAAAGTTTCATTCTGGTCGGCAGATCGTATACTCTGGGGCGTCTTTTGGGCCAACAAACTTAGCTGTGAATTCCCTAGCTCCAATGATAGCTGCGGATCCTTTGGAAGCGCTCGTCCAATTCATCCGGCGGCACCCGCGTCTGTTTGTGCTCACCGGCGCCGGGTGCAGCACCGAGTCGGGCATTCCAGACTATCGTGATACAGATGGCGCATGGAAACATCGCCAACCGATTCACTACCAGGAATTCGTTCGCCATCCCGGTGCCAGACAGCGATACTGGGCACGCAGCATGATTGGTTGGAAGCGTGTCGCTATTGCTCAGCCTAATTCGGCACACCTCGCCCTTGTCCATCTCGAGGAGGCGAGTGTCGTCCACCAACTGGTGACACAGAACGTCGATGGCTTGCACCAACGCGCTGGAAGTCGTCGAGTGATCGATTTGCACGGTCGACTAGACACGGTTGATTGTCTCGATTGCCAACACCGCACTTCACGTCAAGAGTTTCAGCAATCCTTGTTGGAGCAAAATGCAGATTTTGCCGGACTCGATGCTACGCTCGTTCCTGATGGTGATGTCGATCTGGAGGATGTGGACTTCAGCAGGTTTCAGGTGCCGAACTGTGCGCAGTGTGCGGGGACATTGAAGCCGAGTGTCGTATTTTTCGGTGAATCTGTGCCGCCGCCGCGGGTTCGACTCGCTTACGCTCGTCTGGAGGAAGCGGATGCGGCTTTGGTGGTGGGCTCGTCGCTGATGGTGTACTCCGGATACCGCTTTTGTCGAGCCGCCTTGCAGCAAGACAAGCCCATCGTTGTGATTAACCTCGGTCGCACCCGTGCGGACAATGAAGTCACGCTAAAAGTGGAAGGTCAATGCGGGGAAGTACTGTCGAAATTGGTCGAGCGTTTATCCGGGTAGTTACTTCTCGATTGTCGGTGACGATAACGCGGCGCGCTGGTTATCGAAGATTTGTCGGACCGTGTCGACGGTATCCGCTCCTTGAGCTTTCTTGTCTGTACGGTAGCGCTTCACCCGGGCGAAACGTAGTGCCAGACCAGCGGGATATTGAGGGCTTTGCTGAAGTTCGTTGAACATTATCTCGACCACAAGTTCTGGTCGCACATGTACTACATATCCTTCTCGCCCAATTTCGAGTTCTAAAAGTCGCTTGGTCTGCCACTCG
>JAOTYS010000630.1 GCA_029861795.1 Gammaproteobacteria bacterium
CAAGCAAGTAACCGATTCCTCGAATCATTCCCAATTCAGTTCGACGATTTCTTGCCGAAATGGAACTACACGGTTGTCCCAGTTACCTATTGAATCCAGGAAGTTATTTATCGGTCGTCTCTAAGCATTTCACTCGCGCTCACTGGATTACCAGTTTCTGACAAGAATTCACCATATCGAAGCTTGGATTGATACTCCATCCGTACGATCATATCTACACTCGCGTCACTAGACGTAATCGATTCGAATCCTTGAATCGACAATACAAATGTGGTCTCGGCGTTCTCTTTTCGTTCGGTCTCATTATAGATTTGAGCAAGAGTCAGGCGTGCATTTGCCAGTTCGGTTTGCGCTCGTTTGTTCTCTTCGATCGCTGCAAGAATGGCCGAGAGTTGTTCCACCGCCTGTTTGACATCGGTTTCAGCTCCAGTTGTGTCACCAACCAGAAAACGTGAATTAGCGATTTCTGCGAGGCTACGCGCTTGCCAATACTCATAGACCTCTCTCGCAATGCCACTCGTGTCCGCGTCGAAAGACCCGACTAATTCTCTTCGCAATTCGAGAGCATCTTGACGCAAATCGATACTGCTTTGCCATTCGCCCTCTTCCCACAGCCACTTCGCTTGCGAGTTTAGCTGGTGTGATATGTTTAAGCGATGCCAACCATTGTTTGGCTGCAAAGCAATCACTTGTCGATAAGTTTCAATGGCCTTAGCCGAGAGAGCTTTCGCCTGAGAGCGCTCACCTCTTTCATAGAGTTTTTGGGAGATACTGCCGTAACTAACAGCCAGAGCACGCACAACGTCGGGGTTTGCGGGATGCTTCTTGAAAAGGCCCTCTCTAATCGACAGTGCCTTCTTTTGAACCCTATCCAGCGCCTCCCCATTGTCGAGAATGTCGTATGACCAGCCTTGGTTGTTATAGCAAAATGCTTCCCGAAGCTTGTACTCAACATTGTGACTATTCAAATCCTGAAGTTGCTTGAATACTTTGATGGCGTTCTCATACAACGCAATAGCCTCAACTTGAGCCCCCTGCTCATGAGTGTCCCATGCTAGGCCGATATAAGTTTCGCCCAGCGATTTCAACGCCTCTTCATCGTCAGCTACTTTGTGAGCAACAGTATCGAGTTGTGAACGCGTTTCTGATATGAGACGGGTTCGATACGACCTCAACTCTGTGTTATCCAGCAACCCCTCAGCTCGCAATAGCCTGAAGCTTGTTGAGAGGCTGTCCGCAATTGAGGAAAAACTCGCAATGGCAAGTTCCCTCCGCTTGTCCTGCTCGAGCTGGGCTTTTAGGTCTGCAAGCGCCGTGCTGTATTGACCCCAGACCCAGAGTCCAATGGCAACGAGAATCAAGACCGGAATTGCTATGATAATCCCCTGCTGGAGACGTACCCAAGTACGACTCGCCATTCGCAGTTTATGAAGTTCTGGAATGTGGCCAAGCTCACTTGCTTCTTCACTTTCGAGCCATTTGTCACACTCAACCAGCTCAATCTTGTCGAGCAGTCCCCCAGCAAAGCGTCTTCGGCCGAGACGTACCCACTCGTTGGTCTTTCCTTCTAATGTCCGCCGTGTCTCCTCGGAAATGCGTCGTTCACGAATCCAGGTACGCAGCGCGGGCCAGCCCTTGATGAGCTTGTCGTGCGCGATATCAACGGCACGATGATCGTCCCTGAACTCGTTGTTCTCATCGCCATTCCTGCTCTCAGTTGCCAGTGCGTCCTGCCCTGCACGGGCGTCGCCGATCGTCAGAAGCCGCTTCTCCGTCAGATGTTTCAGAGTTGTTTCAAAGATTAGTTTGTCAGCGTGGGCTGACGATAACTGAGCAACAGTTTGCTGCCGTCGTGTGTGTGACCGCCCCTCGTCAAACTGCACTAACCGTAGTAAGATGCGGCGAGCCACGAGACGATGCTCATCACTTGGCAGCGATTTGATCGTCGCCTCAGCACGCTGCCCCATCGCGACTTCAAGACCGCTGCCAAACTCTTCTCGACGTCCCTTGACCATAGATTCGTAGTCGAGGACCGACAGGTAACGCCATTGCAGTTTGTCCCACAACAGAACGAGTGTCTCCTGAAGGAACGGAAGAATGCCTGGTTCGTTGCCTGCTTCCGCCAACAGACGTTCGGCCAGCACGTCACTGATACAGACGCCTTGATCGAGGGCTGGCTGCACGATTGCCTGACGCATGCCATCGGGACCAAGTGTGGTAAGCTCGTAGCGATGATTTTTGACGCCGTCTTTCCAAATAGGGCTCTCCATGAGATCGCCAAAGAAGTCTGCACGCACTGTCAGGACGACATAGCATTCAGGAACGTCCGCAAGCCGTAGTAATGCCTCTTGGAATTCGTCCGCATCTTCCTTGCTCAGTCGAAGCTTCTCATCGCGCTCGTTCTGCAGCGTGTAGACCTCTTCGAACTGATCAATGATTAATAGCAATTGCTGTGCATCCGGTTGGCCAGCTTCACGCGCCACCTGAAGCAGTGAATCAATACTGGAACTGGCCGACTCCGGATCCCCTATCCGTCCGCCAAGGTGAGTTTCGAGTCTGTGAACAAGTGACCGATCCTTCGGTCCCTCAGTGGGCCGGAACGAGGAAAAGAGCCAATCTCCCTCACCTAACAACTGGCTTTTGTTCAGTTCCGGGATGAGCCCTGCATGAACCAACGAGGACTTACCACTGCCAGAGGCGCCAATTATGGCCAGAAACGGATGCAA